>DAOVXI010000039.1 GCA_030636245.1 Deltaproteobacteria bacterium | reverse complement strand
TTCATATATAGCCACACGCGAAGCAATATATGTTACCATTTAACTTACTGCTAAACCAACGGAGGACAAAATGATCGCGGCAAAGATAATGGCGACCAAGGTAGAAACACTCACCGTCGACCACACCATAGCCGACGCACTCAAGATCATCTGGGAGAAGCGAATAAGGCAGCTTCCGGTAGTCGATGAAAATAAGAAGGTGCTAGGTCTCGTGACACCTAGGCTTCTACTAAGGTCCATACTTCCCGGCTACATCTCAAAGGGCTACCTAAAGGACGTAAAGTTCGCCCCCGAGCTTACTCAGTTCGTACAGAACCTCGACATGCTGGCGGAAAAGAAGATAGGAGACATTATCAATCACGACTTCTGCATCGTAAGCCCGGAAACTTCAAGCATGGAGGTCGCGGCCCTCTTCATAAACGAGGAAAAGCATGTGGAGTGCATAATGGTCGCCGACAACATGGACCGCATTCTGGGAATAATTTCCCCTGTCGATGTCTTTAAAAGGATTTGCGAGTTCGAGGAAGAAAAGTAGAGGAAGATAACTTAGAGGCCAGGGGCTTTTCGCTCTACCTCCATGTTCCTTTCTGCATCAGTAAGTGCCTTTACTGCGACTTCTACTCCGTGCCACTTGCCTCACTTCCCGAGCCGGACAAAGCAATTGAATCATACCCAAAGCTCCTAATAAAAGAATTCTCAAAACTTCAAAAAAGCTATGACCTGGAACCTTACGGAGAGATAAAGAGCATCTTCTTTGGCGGAGGAACACCCACCCTTCTCAGCCCTGACGGCATCGAGCATATCTTAAAAGAACTAAAAACCATGGTTGGAGTAAAGGATGACATTGAGGTGACAATAGAGGCTAACCCCGACACCGTTTCAGAGGATAAGCTCAAGGGTTTCATAGAGGCCGGCGTGAATCGCCTTAGCATGGGAGTTCAATCCCTGAATGAAGAGAGTTTGAAGACCCTTGGAAGGTGCCACACAAAAGAGCGTGCCGTAGCGGCTTTTCATGAAGCGCGAGCTGCCGGATTTACCAACATAAGCATCGACCTTATATACGGCACCCCGGGCGAAAGCATAGAGGAGTTCAGAGAGACACTGGAAAAAGCAGCCAAACTCAAAGCCGAGCATCTCTCTCTATATGCCTTAACACTTGAGGAAGGAACCTTGCTTAAGAAAAAAGTCGAGCTTAATGAAGTAACCATGCCCCCTGAAGAGGATGACCTCGAAAAACTCAGGGTCGCCTCAACACTTCTTCCAAAGAGTGATCTTACGCGCTACGAGATATCCAACTTCAGCACCCCTTGCCATCAGTGCATTCATAACCTAAACTACTGGGGTAGGGGTTCATACATCGGGCTTGGCCCCTCCTCCCACAGCTTTCTAAGCAAGGTTGGCAGCTGGGGACGGCGGTGGTGGAACAAAAAAGACCTTGCCGAATACACAAAAGCCATTGAAAACATTGAAGAAAACAACCTACAGATTGAAGGCTTTGAGGATATAACAAAGGAGAGTGCCGCTCTTGAAAGGCTTATGCTTGGGCTAAGGCTCACTGAAGGGATCAGTATCGCCGGCTTTAAGAAAGAGTTCGATGTTGAGCCGTCTACTGTGCTCAGTAACTTTAGTAAACTTATGGAGCTTGGATATCTTGAGGTATCAGGCGACACATTAAGGCTCACCCGGGGTGGGATGGAGTTCCATGATGAGGTGTTTTAGGGGTCACCAGAGCTCCTCGCCCTTGACACAGCCCCCTTGCGTTGATATCTTGATGGATGTACTGAAGTTTGATCTAACATACTAATATAGAAGGTTTTCAATGAAACAGAGTAAAAATAACTTGTCCGATGAGCTTGGAGCACGCAACGAATGCATCCTAAGGGCCATCGTAAAAGAGTATATCCAAAGCGCCGAGCCTGTCAGCAGCCGAACCATCTCGGAGAAGTACTCTATCGGACTTAAGGCGGCCAGCATTCGCAGCGTTATGAGCGAGCTTGAGAAGGAAGGCTACATAATGCGCCCTCACAGCTCCGCCGGCAGGATACCGACACTTAAAAGCTACCGTGTTTTCGTGAGCAACAAGCTGGAGCTCACAAACCCCGGTGCGGGAGAGCTCAGGCATATAGAAAACCTTTTCTCCGGTGTCAGTGAGCCGGAGAAGCTTCTTCTAAGCACCACAAAAGCGCTTTCCGATCTAACGCACCTCACGGCGGTGGTCCTGACCCCTACCCCCGAGGAGCTTAAGATAAGGACAATTCGTTTCGTGGAGGTTGACCACAGCAAGGTAATGCTCCTTATCGTCTCGATGGAGCACCTCATCTACTCAAATGTCATTGAGCCTGAGGAGATGCCGGTGGCAAGAGAGCTTGAGAAGATGAACAACTATCTTGAGAAGATATCCTTCAACACGACACTCGGTGAGCTGACCGAGCAGGTCAAGACGGAGATGAAAAAAGACAAGTTCACCTATGAAGCTCTTTTGAATAAAGCCCTTAAGCTTAGCCAAGCCATTTTAAGCAAGGCTGAGAAAAACACCGAAAGCAGGCTTCACCTTGAGGGTACAACAAACATATTTGACCAGCCCGAGTTCAAAAGCGATATGGATAAGATGAAAAGCATCTTCAGTGCCTTTGAAAAGAAGAACATCCTTATGGGACTCCTGACAAAGAGCATGGAAGAGGGAGGCATACACATCTGCATGGATAAGGACGACCTTGATGCGGCACTACTGGGACTTAGCTTTGTGGTCTCCCCTTACGGCAAAGACGGACAGACACTTGGAAGCCTGGGGGTAATTGGCCCTGCGCGTATGGATTACTCAAAGGTCGTGCCACTTGTAAGTTATGTGGCAGGCTCTTTTGGTAAAGCGATATAAATAATTAAAGAATGAGGTAACAATGGCAAAGAAAAAGAAGAAAAAAAAGAACGAACCGATCAAGATAGAGGTCGAGGAGAAGGTAGAGCCTAAGGAAGAGGAAAAAGAGGAAGAGCTTCCGAAGGATGAAGATACGCAGGAAGAAGAAAAAGTAGAAGAGGAAGAATTAAGCGAAGAGGATAGGCTTCAAAAAGAGCTTACGGAGTGCCGTCTTGAACTTCAGGAGACAAAGGACGAGTTCCTTCTAAAGAACGCCGACCTTGATAACTTCAGGAAACGTATGGAGAAAGAAAAGGCCTCTCACCTGGAGTACGCAAATGAAGGGCTCCTGAAAGAAGTTCTTCCCATAATAGATAACCTTGAGCGAGCGGTAGCCCACTCGAAGGAAGACCCCGAGCTCGGAGCATTAAGGGACGGCGTGGAGCTTACGCTAAAACACCTTATGGATACCCTTAAGAAGTTCGGGCTCTCGTCAATAGAGGCCGAAGGTAAACAATTCGATCCGAAGCTGCATGAGGCTGTTGCCCACGAGGAAAGCAGCGAAAAAGAGAGCGGAGAGATCCTTCAGGTATATCAAAACGGCTACTTCTTAAAGGAGAGGCTCATACGCCCTGCCATGGTTGTTGTAGCCAAGGAAGCGGAAAGCAAAAAAGACGAAGAGGACTCAGAGAGCGACTCTACGGATAACGATACGGAAAACGAGGGCGAAGAGTAAATGGGAAAGGACTACTACGAGATCCTCGGCATTTCCAGAGGCGCGAGCCCTGAAGAGATAAAAAAGAGCTACCGCAAGATGGCCCTGAAGCATCACCCTGACAAGCATAAAGGTGAGGCTCACGCCGAAGAGAACTTCAAGGAGATAAACGAAGCTTATGAGGTCTTAAAGGACCCCAACAAGAAAGCTCAATACGACCAGTTCGGCTCGGTCGGCCCCGGCACAGGCTTTCCCGGCGGAGGCGGAGGATACCAACAAGGAGGAGACTTCGGAGATTTCTTCGGAGACATATTCTCAGATATATTCGGCGGAGGCGGAGGGCGCAGACGCGGCCCGATACGCGGCTCGGATCTTCGCTACGACATACATATACCATTTACGGACGCGGCCTATGGCTCTACAAAAAAGATCCAGATACCACGCACCGAAAACTGTTCCGAGTGCAACGGGAGCGGCGCTAAAAAAGGAACGTCTCCTGTGACTTGCTCAAAATGCAGCGGAAGCGGACAGACTACATTCAAGCAGGGTTTTTTCAGTGTTTCCAGACCGTGCGGAGGTTGTCACGGCACGGGTCAGAGAATTAAAGAACCTTGCAGGCCATGCAGCGGAAGCGGTCATGTAAGGAAGACCAAAACACTTTCCATCAACATCCCCAAGGGTGTTGACACCGGCTCTCGTTTAAGGATAACCGGCGAGGGAGAAGCGGGTGAACGTGGGGCGCCTTACGGAGACCTTTATGTGGTGCTGCATGTGGAGCAGCACCCTATCTTCAGACGCGAAGGCGATGACATAATATGTGAGGTCCCGATAGGCTACACCCAGGCCGCGCTCGGAGCCGAGATCGAGGTCCCGACCATAGACGGCAAGCTCAAGTTCAAGGTCCCCGCCGGCACGCAGACCGGCAAGGTCTTTACCATTAAGGGCAAGGGCATGCCCTCTATAAGGGGTTCTAGAAGAGGCAATCATCATGTTATAGTAACTATCGAGACACCGACGAAGCTTAATAAAAAACAAAAGGAACTTCTAAGGGAGTTCGCCGAATCCATCAATGAAGAAACATTGCCTAAAAAGAAGAGTTTCCTTAAAAAGGTAAAGGAGATACTCGAATGACACGGTTTATCGTAGCCGCTTTCTTAACAATACTTATAGTGCTCCCCTCGTCCCCCTCTACAGCGGAGGCAAGAAGCAACTATGACGAGATGGCTGTGCGCAACCAGTTTTGGCAGATAATGGAGAAGGTGGACAGCGAGGGAGCGACAAAGAGCAACATTAACGCCCTTGGCAAGTTCGTTAAGGAGTATCGCACATCCTCGGTCACGGAAGAAGCCTACATGGCTCTTGGCGAACTCTATATTGAGATCAACGAGTTCAGCAAAGCCTCCTCCATGTACTCAAAGATACTGGAGTACTTTCCCCGTTCAAGGTTCAAAGCTGAAGCTCTTTTCGGCCTCGGTCACGCCCAGTACCGCTCGGGACATATGAAAGCGGCGGTTCACAACCTAAGAGCAGTCCTCTCGATCGTCAACACGCCAATGGCACTCAAGATCCAGGCCAACAAGCTTCTAAAAGCCATAGAAGGGATCGAAGCCAACATTGAGGAAACACGGACAGACATAACGATAGCAGCGGCCCTGCCCTTTGGCGGCTCCTATGCCAGGTACGCAGAGGACGCACTTAAGGGAATACTTCTCGCAAGCGATATATTCAGTAAGGAAACACCTTCAATTAAAACAGAGATACGGGTAGTTGAGATAGACCCTGATGCCAAGAGCTACGCAAATGAACTTAACCCTCTCTATAAAGACCATCGGGTAGTATCTATTGTCGGCCCGCTTATGAGCAAGAGTTCTCTTAAGGTAGCCAGCGCAGCCCAGAAGAGAAAGATACCCACCCTTGTACTATCACAAAAAGAAGGTGTGCCCGAGACGGGACACTACATCTTCCGTAACTCACTTACCGCAAGGATGCAGGCCAGGACCCTTGTCCAGTACGCGACAGAAACGCTTGGACTCAAAAAATTCGCTGTCCTATACCCAAAGAACCGCTACGGTGAGGAGCTTGCAAAGTACTTTAAGGAAGCTATCGAAGCTAAATCCATTGAAGTGGAGGAAGCAAGGGAAGCTCTGGCGACGGAGTACGACGACTACGGCACTGATGATGAGCTAAGCGATGAGGAAAGAATAGAGGCCGAGGAAAAAGCAAGAGCTGAGAAGATCGAGCTCGTCGGCGAGGTATTTTACATGGACGGCCAGAAAGACTTTGGCGCGGAGCTCAAAGAACTTTTCAAGCTAAAGGTAGAAGAAAAGATGGTCGGCAGAAGGCTCATAAGGGAGTACACGCAGGAGGCTGATATTGAGGCTCTCTTCATCCCTGACTACTACGACGCGGTAGCGCAGATAGCTCCCTCCCTCGCCTACTATAACCTTCAGGATATGTTTCTTATGGGCTCGAACGGTTGGAACTCGCCAAAACTCCTTAAACTTACAAAGAAGCATGTCGAGGGAGCCATCTTTGTTGACGGTTTTTTTAAGGGCAGCCAAACACCGGCGGCAAACGAATTTATCGAAAAGTTCCGAGCTGCTTACGGTTATACACCGGGGATAGTTGAAGCTCAGGCCTTTGATGCGACAAGGATAATTCTTAAAGCTGTTGAACGCGCAGGCTCCGGTGAGAGAAAGTATGTGCGCCAGGCCATAGAGGATACATTCGACTTTGAAGGGGCAACCGGTGTTATAAGCTTTGACGAGCATGGCGAGGCAAAGAAGGATGTAACGCTGTTAACTGTTTCGAAAGGTAAAATAAAAGAACTCTTCATGGACGAAAAGATCTCGGTTAAATCACGGATAACACCAGATGACGAGCCTCAATAACTCTATCTCAGGCTATGTATTTTGATTGATTTTTTCTGTATTTTCTTCTAAAATGGAACATTAATCATGGATGAAAAGAAGTTAGAAAAATTTAAAGCACTGCTTAACGTGAAACTCGAAGAACTCCTGGATGATGTGGAGAAGAACGTAAGCACCATGAACCAGACCGACGAGGAGCACTTTGCCGACCCCGGAGACAGGGCCTCCCATGAAACGGACAGGAACTTCACCCTAAGGGTCAAGGACCGGGAACGTAAGCTGGTGAGCAAGACCAAGGAAGCCATAGAGAGGATCACTGACGGCACATACGGTATCTGCGACTACTGTGGCGAGGAAATATCCGAGAAGAGGCTTCTGGTCAGACCCGTTACCACCAGCTGTATTGAATGTAAAAAAGAGGAAGAAGAACAGGAAAAACAAGCCTAAACAGCACCAAACGTGCCCCACCCCGAGCATTTGTACTTTGACAACAACCAACCTCTAAGGCATAATCATAATATACACACTAAACCGAACGCAACTTCACATTAGACCCTAAAAATAAAAAAATGCCGGAACTTAGAAAAGATCCCATAATAGGACGCTGGGTAATAATCTCTACAGACAGGGGACGACGTCCTGCTGACTTTATTGTTCCAAAGCCTGAGACAAGAGGCGGCTTTTGTCCGTTCTGTCCCGGCAACGAAGACAAAACACCTCCCGAGATACTTGCCTACACAAACGACAGAATTAATAATAAGGAGAGCGATAGCAACGGAGATTGGCACATCCGTGTTATCCCAAACAAGTTCCCCGCGCTCAGGGTCGAAGGAGAGCTCGAAAGGGTCGGCGACGGTGTTTATGACATGATCAGCGGCATAGGTGCGCATGAGATCATAATAGACAGCCCCAACCACGACGACACGCTGGCCACGATCAGCACCAAGCAATTCGAGGAGATGCTCTGGGCCTACATCTCCAGGCTCAAGGACCTTCGCCGCGACACAAGGCTTCGTTATGTACTGATATTTAAAAATCACGGAGAGGCAGCCGGCGCTTCGCTTGAACACACACACTCACAGCTGATAGCCCTTCCCATCATACCCAAACGGGTAGCCGAGGAACTTGACGGAAGCCTGAGCTACTATAAATATAAAGAGCGCTGTATCTTCTGCGATATAATCAGGCAAGAGCTCATGCAGAAATCACGGGTCGTCAGCGAGAATAAACACTTTCTTGCCGTAACACCGTACGCGCCGAAGAGCCCCTTTGAGATGTGGCTGCTGCCAAAGGAGCATTGCTCCAACTTTGAAGACACGACCGATAAACACATGAGCAGCCTTGCAGAGATATTCAGCGAGGTACTTAAGCGCATGGACAAGGTACTCGGGAACCCCCCTTACAACTATATTCTTCACAGCGCACCCTTCCATAAGGACATGCACAGACTCGCACACTACCACTGGCACTTTGAGATAATGCCTAAGCTTACAAAAACCGCCGGTTTCGAGTGGGGCTCGGGATTCTACATCAACCCTACTCCACCTGAGGAAGCCGCGGAGTTTCTGAGAAAGGCCAAGATATAGGGTCATACTTAATAACCTTATCGAGGAACGCATATGGGTTACGAGGTTCTAACAGACATAATAGATATAACCGACAAGGCAACCAGCCTTAAAGTTAAGACAGGCAAGGTATCAAAAGCCATACTACGGGCCTTCCCTTACGACTCTTCAGCCATATACAAATGGGACGGAACAAAAAAGAGCTTTGATCTCTTATCGATCCAGAATAAAAGAACAGCTCAGGGAAACACGGCTATCAAGAAGTACTTCTATAAAGAAGGTCTTCCGGGTGTCATGAAAGAAAGGGGCCACGCAGTAGAGGCTCACACAAAAAGGGCTGACTCGATAAGGGTCTTAAATGTTGCGGACAAAGGGGTCAAGGGTTTTAGAAGCGCTATACTTTTCCCGTTAAAGGAAGGCAAGACCCTCTACGGAGCGCTCTATCTTAGAGCCAAGCAAAGGAGTAAAGCCTCAAGCACTAACAAAAGAATTCTCAATACTATATCAAGACAACTTGCGGCAACGATAAAAGCCGAGCTTACTCTAAAAAAACTGAAGAGCTCTCACACAGAACACCTGAGACTCAAAAGAGGCCTTAAGAGGGCCGAGAAGATGATAGCACTCGGAGAGCTATCGGCCACCCTTGCGCACGAGATCAAGAACCCGCTTGTAAATATCAGCGGCTTTGCCAAAAGACTTAAGAAAAGAACAGAGCAAACATCTGCTAATCACCGCTATATAGACCAGATCATAAATGAGGTAGGATCCCTTGAAGAGCTTATATGCGGCATAGTCAGCTACTCCGAGGATAAGGCGCTCAAGCTGAAACCCGTGAGACTGAAGGAACTCTTAGATAATGTGCTTGAGATATTCTATGAGCCGCTGCGGGTTGCCGATATAGAGGTGGTAAGGCGATACACGAATAATGATGTCACTATATACGCAGATCCTGAAAGGCTTAAGATTGCCTTTGACAATTTAATATCCAATGCGATACAGTCGATGGATAAGCTCCCGAAGGAAGAGGATAGACTTCTCTGCATAGAGACATCCTCAAGAGCGAACCGTGCGTTGATCAACGTAAGCGACACGGGATGCGGCATAAGCCCTGCCCTCCAGCAAAGTATCTTTGATCCTTTCTTTACCACAAAGGAACTGGGCACGGGCCTCGGACTTCCGATAACGCACAACATTATAAAGAAACACGGTGGAAAGATAGAGGTCTACAGCAATACTTACGAAGGCGTTACATTTAAGATAAAACTTCCGTGCAAGAGTAATAAGGTAGAACAGACGACAAGTGACTGAAAACGTTTAAGAGGTCGGTAATGGCTAAAAAAATACTCGTTGTTGATGACGAAGAAGGCATAAGGCTTCTATACAGAGAGGAGCTTGAGGACGAAGGTTATAAAATAATCGATGCCTCCTCTGGAGAAGATTGCCTGAAGTGCCTTGAAGAAGAGCTGCCTGACCTGGTGCTTCTGGATATAAAGATGCCCGGTATGGACGGCGTTGAGGTACTTAGAAGAATAAAAGAACAGTGGGAAGAGCTCCCGGTAATACTTTGCTCTGCTTATCCTCACTACAAACAGGAATTCGGTACTTGGGCTTCAGACGCATATGTGATAAAATCTTCCGATCTGCATGACCTCAAAGAAAAGATCAAAGACATCCTGAAGAAAAGCTCCAAGTAAATACGGGGGGTTAGCTCAGTTGGGAGAGCGTCACGTTCGCAACGTGAAGGCCGCCGGTTCGACCCCGGTACCCTCCACCAATCATTTCTATGGCACTCATTAGAGTGCCATTTTTTGTGCCCGCCACGTGCACTGATATCCGCTGAACCCAACGCCGGTTCACCTGCTCATTGTGAAATAACAAAAGAGGCACGGCCAAAGCCGTGCCTCTTTTCCTCAGCACGGGTCTGAATAAATTCAGATCCGTACCCTCCCCAATCTAAAAGCCATAGAGGCTTAAAGAATCCATTAAACATAATATAATCAATGAGTTATGCTTCATTACGACACTGTAAAGTATAACCTATAAGCAATACAGTGATATCCCATTAACAAGAATTATAGCACATCTTTTTTTATTATCTACAATCTGACCTGAAAAAAGCTGCTAAAATATAAGAAGAGGTGCTTAAAATGAAAAACAAAGACTGCAACATAGAAAGGATACTACACGGCGAGAACGTCACAGACGGCGATGGTGTGAAAATACACCGAGTTATCGGAACAGGCGAGTTGAATCACATAGACCCCTTCATGCTGCTTGATGAGATACGGAGCGAGAACAAGGACGACTTCATCTCTGGATTCCCAACCCACCCTC
>DAOVXI010000198.1 GCA_030636245.1 Deltaproteobacteria bacterium | reverse complement strand
GTTCCGAGAAGTCCCAGAAGCGTGGCTATGTTCGCGGCCATCGCCAGATGGGGTACCCTCTTGTCTATCGCGGGTATCACCTCAAGCGAGATCTCATCCACGGCGTTCTGAAGCTCCCGTTCGCTTCGCCCGAACTGACCGAGGGCCTTTGTGAAGACCTTCGCGAGTGGTGCTTTAACTCCGGTGCAGAAAGAGAGCGCGGTCTTGGCGTCCCCGTCCCTGACTGATTTGCTGACCTGTGTCCATAGTTTTCTCGAGTCGATAGAGTAGCTGAATACAAGTATCGCTACACGTTCAACTACTATGGCCAGTCCGATAATGGAGACAACGAGTATGAGATAAACAAACATACCACCGTCCCTTAGAAAGGCTGCCAGTAGTTCCATCTTGTACCTCCTTAGGCTTTATAAGTTATGCCTCCCGTTCTTAAGGGAGTGCTTTTGTGCTTTGTTTCTAGTTTAGGATCAAATCTCTTACATGCTCCGGGCCGAGAGGCTCCAGAAGCTCATCCTCGAAAGACCTCTTTAAATATGTTTCTTCAAAAAAATCCGCCTTTGGTAATATGAATATGGTTCTCGGTTTTTCAACAGCGCCCTCTATCTTTATGACACGCTGGATGATACCGCCTTTGGTCTCCTCATCGGTTGTTCTGCGCTCCTGTGCATTGGCCTCTGTGGCGGCGCAGGCCAATGTGCAACTTAAGGCCAGGAAAAATATTTTAAGGTTTCGGATAAACATTATCTTCCTGTCATTTCCTTTATCAGACCGATCCAGAGCTCAACCTCTTTCTTATCCCGTCCATTGAGGTCAATATACTTTTTATAATATATCAGAGCGTTAGTAAAATCTCTAAGGTAAATTTCATATATTATCCCGATATCCTTGTTGGGTGACGGGTTTTTAGGCTCCGCCTTTATGGCTTCCTTGTACATGTTGATCGCCTCGGTCGTCCGTCCGCTTGCGGCCATGACCTTGGCATACGCGCTTACTATCTGCGGATACTTGGTCTTAAGTGGAAGAGCCTTCTGGAGTTTTTCCTCAGCCTCGGCGAAGTTGCCATTCTGTAAAAGCAGTATTCCGTAGTTGTAGGCGATGAAGGGATCCTCCGGCTCCATGGTGCTTAACACTATATAGAGTTGTTCGGCTTTGTTCTTGTTGCCGCTCTGCTCATGGAGTATGGCCAGTGAGGTGAGGGTCGTGTGCCTTCTCTTCATGAGCATCGCTTTATCGAGCATGGCGAATGCCTCATCTATCTTGTTTGCTTTGATGTGCATCCTCGAGTGCATCTCAAGGACATCAACGGAGCTCACATTCATTTCGGTGAGTTTACGCAGCTCAGTCATCGCTCCGGCGTAGTTGCCGCTACGGTATTGAAGCAGAGAGAGGTTGTAGATAGCCTCAACGTTATCCGGCTGCACTGAAACGGCTGCCCTGAATTTTTTCATGGCTTGCGCCGGGTTATCCTTTATGAGTTTCAAGCCTTGCTTAAAGTGTTTTCGTGAGGCTTTGGTCTCGTTCGTGCGCGGATATATCTTGCGGGTAAACCTGAAACCCTCCAACCCCGCCATCCTCGCGTCAGTGCGGGACTGTATGGCTATTCTCAGCGGAGGCTGAATATTCGTGGCATCCGCCGAGAAGGCACGTTTATAGAGGACCGGCCGCAGCCGCTCAAGCCGTTGTATGGCAAGGTGGAGCGTGCCGCCCTGAGAGTTAAGGCGCGCGGCCTTTATGGCGCTCTCATAGGACCTTATCGAGTTGTCCTCGAATTTAAATGCCTTCTCCTCAAGGAGAAAGTTATACTCCATGAGTTCTTCTTCTGTGAGTCCCTCCGGCTTCTCGCTGGTTATGAGTGCGTTATGGAACTCCTCAAAGGTAAGTCCCATCATATAAAGTGTCTCGGCCTGTATATCGGAGACCTTGCTCTTCAGGATGAATGTATATTCATTTATGAGTTCCTTGAGCAGCTTCTCCTTGAGCCTCATGGTGCTTTTAAAGGGAGGGGCTATCTTAACGGAGTTGTATTTGTCGAGGTTGTCTTTTAAGAGCGCGAGCCGTGCCCTGGCTATGAAGGTCCGTTCTTTTCCCTTCGGCTTTTCAGTTTTGAAGACAAGTTTCTTCAGCATCTCCTTGCCTTCCCCGTCCTTGCCGCTGTCTATGAGGATGGTCCCGACCAGGTACATGGCCTCGGCCAGACCGTCCTTTGTGAGCGTCTCGCCCTCAATTGCTCTATTGAGTACGAGTAAGGCATCATTGTAAAGTTCCGCCTCGCTCAAGGTCTCTACTGCTTTGAAGATAAGTTTCTGGGCCTCTGTTACACTCCGGGCAACAGTGCCGGCTTCCTCAAAGAGTCCCGCACCGGCCAGGATCAACCCCTTTGCTATCATCTGTTTTCCGCCTTCAACATAGAGTGTCAGCGGGCCGTTGGAGTAGGGGAAGGAGTCCTTTAGCATCGTTACTGTTTTTCTAAGCTTTACCAGCTCGCCTTCATCAATGTGCATGAAGCCGATCTTGATCAGAGAGTCCTCGGCGATCTTTCCGGTCTTTGTCAGTCGGTAAGCCTTGAAGAACTCTTTTTTAGCTGTCTCTTTTTCTCCCTGCTTAAAGTGGTTGTCGGCTGATACGTAGTATATCTTTGCCAGCTTCGTTCTAAGCGCCGTGTCGTCCTTCTCCATGAGTGCGGCGGTGTATGATACTATCGCTGACTCTATCTTCTCCTCGATCACGAATATATCGCCGATCTTTTTATGGGCGGTGTGTTGGTCAAGTCTCTTCATTACATTGGATATCGTTTGCCGTGCTTCTTTGTAGTATC
>DAOVXI010000142.1 GCA_030636245.1 Deltaproteobacteria bacterium | reverse complement strand
TTAAAGATCTTAACCCTGGCCCTCTGTCTTACTTTCTTAAAGTATTTTGCTTCGGTATCCTTTAACTTTACACTCAACAGCAAATTATGGATCCTTGCCCTCTCGGAAGAACCTAGTGGCGGAGCCTCAGCACTCTCATCTACCTTCTCGCCCGCGGCTTTTTTAGCCTCTACCATTCTTTCCCAGCTGTCCAGATAATATTTGTCGATTTCCTCTGGTTTGACCTTGACCTTTGAAGCTATCTCATCAGTTCGAAGCTTTGAAAGAGACTTGTTCAATATAAAGTTCGATACCTGGTCCAGATACTCTTTTTCCGTATCCACACCCAAGTCCTCAGCGGCCAGCAGCAGGAGCTTTGCATCTATCATCTCATTGAGCAGTCCCCTGTAGTCCTGAGTAGATATACTCCCGCCTGTATCCTGAAGCACTACCGCTGCATCAGTGGTAGTATGGACTTTCTTTATCTTTTCCTCGAAATCACCAAAGGTAATAACCTGTGAGCCAATCCGTACAAGGGTTTTATCACGCATATCATCTGCATGGAGCTGTGTACTGAGACACAAAGTAATCCCCATGAAAGCAACAATAATGTAGCGGAGTGACGTAAAGAAGAAGGTCCTTACGAATTTATTAGCGTTATGATTATCTCTTAGCAAAAATTTTTGACCCAATTTAATTTTTATGCATCCTGCTGAACTAGATGCATAAAACCCTTTCATTTTTTTTACCAACTCAAGGTTTTCAGCATCTCTTTAGTCATCTTCTGTGCAAGCATGGGCGGAGTGCTCACCCTGCCGAAATCAAAAACGATAACATAGTCATCACCGGTACGCTTATGCCTTGCAGACCAAACAACCCTTCCCGTATCGCTCTCTACAAGCCTTACGTTCATTGAAACCACCGGCACACCAAAACGTCCCGTTGCATACTCTTCTATGGTACCGATAAAGACTCCGTCAACACCAAGCCTTCTACCAAGTATGGCGATCCTATCAAGACTTAACTCACCTAGATTGAGTATGCCTTCCTGGATAACGAACTGTCTGACATTGCCCGGCTCTTCTATCTTATAACGTTCGTCATTAAAAAGCTCGGTTACGTAAATATCAGCCACGATAGTTCCTGCATCCCTCGAACCGCTGATATTAAAAAAGGGTATCACAGCCACTTTCTTTACAACAACTTCGCCAACATCTATGTTTTCCTTTGCAGCCTTCTTTACCGCCGGCAATGTGCCGCCCACAACCCCTGAACCAAAGTGTGTACAGCCGCTAATTATAATGAATACTGCTAACGTTGATAAAGCATATTTAAAAACCATAGAGTTCATATATTATGAGTTAAAAGCAACCTACATATTTACAGTAATCGGAGCCTCATGTCAACTGCAAAGCTCAGGTGAGTATCAACGCCGGTTCAAAGATCAAAACTCATCAGGCAGTGAATCGCCCCTTTCAAGTTCAGCGAACGGCATTTTCCTGTTAAAGAAAAACGGTAGTGTTTTTGTAAGCTTGAATATATTTCCGGCAACATCGGTGGCCTCCATTGAAAAAGCCATCTTTGATACCATATCATTTTCCTGTAGAGCGTACTCTAAGGTAGTCGGAACAGGGCCGTCGCCTTGAAGCTTTTTATAGGTGTTACCATCCCTGTCATGAATTGTAAGAGCCCAGCTCTCTATAGGCTCATCGGGGCTATAATCAAAAGAGAACAAAACAATGTCCTCAAGTAAGTCAACATCCACGGTAATATCAGGGGCCGTATTCTTGACCCAAACAGCACTGGTCTTGCTGGATACATTGCCCGCCCTATCCTTGACCATCAACTTTAAGGAGTAGTGCCCATCATCTACCAACATACGCCAATCAGTCTCACCCTTCCAGATAATGCGCCCGGGAAGCTCTCCAAAGCCCCTCTCAGACTTTATACGCTGGCCCTTTTCATCATATATGGTGAAACGCCACTCCTCTATTTCTTCTACCCTCAAAAGGCGCGTATCGATCTTAACACTACCACGATTACGAGGACTGAATATCTTTGTACTGACATCTATCTCGATCTCCGGCGCTGTACTGTCTACAACAACCTTACCCGCTGAGTTAAATGTAAATGGTATCATTGTACGATCCATCGCCATTACATCTACCATATAAGTACCCTCCGACTCGGGAGCGTATATCAATCCCCTGTACTCTGAGTCAGATATTTTCTCAAGAATATGCTCCTCACCCTGGATCATAGCCCTGACCTGGGTTGGCGCTTCATATAAAGGCAATATCTTGACCCTGATCTCCACAACATCTCCAACCTTACTTATGTTTGGATATGTTATAACCCTCTCGATCTCAAAAGGACTTAACGCGGTATCTCTTATGAAAAATTTATCAGCAATGCTGGAAACAAGGTCCTTTACTACCATGGATGCCAATATATCAAGGGACTTAACAGCGCCGAGGCCAAGAAAACCCTGATAGTCTCGACCGGTATAGGCAAGATTATCCGCCCATATGATACTTCCGTCCGTGGTGCTTAACAGGCGGCACGACACACCCACCATAACACTTGTTCCCGAACCGGTATAATAATTTACAGAGCCGACCATAACAGCGTCAACACCAAGGGCCTTACCCATCTCTCTTACAACAAGCCTTGTAATAGCACCGGTGTAACGAACCCGTCTTTTTGCCAGGAACTCTTCTACGATGTCGTCCCTTGAGATAAGGACCCAGCCCTTATTCTTAAGCTCTCTCTTTATATATTCTCTTACTACTTCGGGAGCGATAGGGGCTCCACTCAGGTTTTCCATCGGTAAGAGGGCTATACTTTTAAGCACCAATGGTTTTTTATTACCGTTATAGTAACTATTGCCATCAGACGTACTTGCCGTATTATAATTTAGTTGAGTTGACTGTGCGGCCATCACAGTACCGGAGAAATAGAATAAGATCGCAATAGCCGACACTACGACCATCACTTTTGAAGATAAGAAGCGCTTACTACTCAAAATTGATCTTATTTTTCCCATAGTTTTCGACCGAGTACTCTATAATTATTGACGCTACGCTAACTAACAAAGCATCACAAAACAAAACCATTAAAACAGGGTATTAAGAGCCTGCCTTACCGCTTTGCGTGTAAGGATACTTTTATCTTGCTGCTCAATTCCAAATATCTTTCTGACGATACTTGTTCCGCTATAATCACTCTTCGCCGTCCAAAGGACTATGCCTGAACTGGTATCTATCATCCTCACCGATATTGAGACCAAAGCACTGTTGACGGTAGCACTGTACTCATATACCGTACCGAGTATTACAGCCTGAACGCCCAAACGCTCTCCTATGAGCCTGAGGGTTTCCTTGTCAACAGCAGCAACATCTCCCTCTCTAAGGCCTGCCGACCTGAAGACCATAGTAAGGACACTTGATACCTCGCCCTGCTCCATGACCTCGAAGTCACCCCTACTCATTAAGTCTATCGCAAGGGTTGCCCGAACCTTTTCTCCTGCATGTTTGTCGGCGCTAAAGTTATTGAACGGCAACACAGCAACATTTTTAATGTAGGAAAAGTTCGCATTAGGGTTGACGTACTTCATCGACCCACCCACACAACCAACAGAGACAAATGTCAATATCAGCAGGAATATTGTCCTAATAGCTGTTTTCTTCATATTTAACATATTATACATTATTAACCCCCTTTAATCAAACCATTTTTAGTACAAAAAATTGCTTAAAAACGAATAGACCCGTTAAGCGTCAACGTGGTGCCTTCCGTGCCTGTACCTGCATCTGAGACAAAAGTACTGTATGCAACATTCAGCCTAACCTTCTTCATAGGGCTCCAGCTTAAACTGGAGCCAAAACTATTTGAGGTCTCTGTTATCGCATAATTCAAAGAAACTGACATACTCCTGAGAGCAAGCCAGGACATGCTATAATTTGACGAACCGGACGGCACAATACTGTAGTTTCCACTCAGTAGCAACTTATTTGTAAGCCTAAGCGAAAAGCTGGCTGAAGAACCTGTTGAATCAGAAGATGACTTAATACCGCTTTGCTCTCGTTCTGCCTGTGAATAACGCCAATTAATAGAGGTCCTAAGGAACTTCCACGGAACAAGGCTTAAGGTAGAGCTTATACTATCTGTCGTATCAGTAGCTCCGCCGACAGCGAATGATTCCCTCTCAACGTGGGTTACATATAGCCTAAGATCTATGCCTTGATATAACATGGTCGTAAAAGAAACTCCCAAAACACTTTGATCAAAAAGATTTTGCCCCAGAGATGTGCTTGTGCTGTAGGCATAACTCAACCCACCCTTCATGGTATCCAGCGGGCGAGTGTTAAGCGACAACTGGTATCTCAAGGAAGTACCCTGCTCCACACCTCCTTGCGCATTGCTGGATGAGGTTACAAATAAAGAGGTAGTCAGGTAACGTGGATGGACAGTATATGCGGTATTAAAGTTATGGGACCAGCTTGAACTCGCTACGCCTTTGTATGCATCACTTGAACTCCTGCCCGAAGAGATCGATAAGCCGTAAGAGAAGTTTAATTTACTGGACACCAGGTAGCGCAAACCCAAAGAGTAGCTGCTACTGGAACTATCTGTGCCGAATGAAGAGGTTGCTGAAGTAGTGGATAAAGCAAATCCGGTTGCAGCAACCTCT
>DAOVXI010000149.1 GCA_030636245.1 Deltaproteobacteria bacterium | reverse complement strand
CATCAACCCCGAGCTTGCGCTTAATCGCGAGGTCATAATCCAGGGCGACAGAAAGATCTCTTTCGAGCTCCTTCAACGGGTAATGTTCACATGCGGCCAGGTCGGATACAACAACATAGCACTTGCGGTGGTGTCCAGTGGCAAGTAAGGTAAAAAAAGAACTTCTTATAAAGATAGAATGCGAAGGAAGAGAGACAGAACATCTTCGCCCCAAAAAAGACGTCAGCATAGGCAAGGGCTATGAGTGCGACATCACCATAGCGGACTCGACCGAGCTGCCTAACAAGACCACGCTTATAAAAAAACATTCGCACGGCCACTCGGTTATTGTAAGTGAAGGCATCAAGGGCCGCATATTCAAGGAAAGCTCCACGGCCGAGCTAAAGGACCTTGCCGCGCTCGGGGTCTTAAGGGAGAGCAAAAACGGAGCTATCTATGAACTTATCCCCGGCACAGGCGTTCAGCTCCTTCTCGGCAAGACAAAGGTAACCTTTGGATACACAAACGTCCCAA
This sequence comes from Deltaproteobacteria bacterium, assembly GCA_030636245.1. GTDB lineage: Bacteria > Desulfobacterota > GWC2-55-46 > GWC2-55-46 > DRQE01 > DAOVXI01. The sequence continues at coordinate 3,901 of DAOVXI010000149.1, read as the reverse complement.
GCGGGCCTTCCATGCGAGGTTCCTACATCCCCTTCTTTACCAGCAAAGACTACACCTTCATCGCACTGCTATGCGTATCCATATTCCTTCACACCGTGATGGTGAAGTACCTCGGCACAATAGAGGTCGTGAAGAAGAGCAGCATTGAGGAGATAAAGGAACTTGAACCCCGCTTCGCCAGACTTATCCTTAGCCCTCGTGTCAAAGCCCAGGCGATGAGGGCCGAGGTGAATGCCAAGGATGATTTAAAGGACGGAGAAGATGAAGAAGATGTAGATGAAAAAATAGAAGAGAAAAAGAAGGAAGAGACAAAGAAGAAAAAGGCAGGGAAGAAAAAACCCGAGCGGAAGGAAACCACCGTTACTAAGCGTGTTAAACAAAAAGGCGTGCTTGGTGTCATCGGGGCCAAGGGAGGCGTTCTCTCGGACTTCGACTCGGATGAGATATGGAGCGACGTGGACTCGCTTATAGCAACGGCCGTGGTGGATGACGGCAAGGACCTTCTGGCTAGCATCACGGGAGAGAGCAGCCTCACGAGCGCCGAGGGTCTTATAGAGGGCGAGTATGAAGGCCGGAGCGAAGCGGAGATCTTGAGGGAGAAGAAACAACAGACATCCTTCAAGGATAAGAAACAAGCCATCGCTGCCGAGACAAAAAGCGGCAGAAGCTCGAGCGAGGTGCATGGCGTTGTAAAGCGCTACTCGGGCGGGCTCAAGTATCTCTACAATAACGCACTCAGGAAAACCCCCACCCTCCGCGGCTCGGTTACGGTAAAGTTCACGGTCTCCCCCGAGGGGCGCATCTCCGAGGCCGAGGTAACCGACTCAACCCTGAACGCTCCCGCACTAGAGCGTGCCATCGTTGAGCGCATCAAGCTTTGGCGCTTCCGTGTGATAAAAGGCGGCCGCGACTTCACCACCGACTACACCTTCGACTTCTCCCCCGTGGGGTAAACTTGCCCACCCTACAATACCTTGTCAGTTTTTGTCGTTATCCTCCATGGTTATTACTACCTTTCCTTTGGCGTGTCCCTCTACAAAGTATTGCATCGCTTCAGCAGCCTCATTTAAAGGGAAAGTTCTATCGATAACGGGTTTGATCTTGCCGGCCTCAAATAGCTCAAGTATAGAATCCATACCCTTGTTTTGCCTGAGCATCAAGATGCCCATTTTCTTACCCCAGAGCATTGAAACAAATGGCCCCAGTAACAAGACTTTGAACAATAGAAGCATGGAGCCTCCGAAGGTAACATAGCTCCCCTTGGGGCTTAACGCACGCTTGTAATCCAAGATCGAATGATACGCCATCTGGTCAAGGATCACGTCATAGCACTCTCCATTTTCGGTAAAGTCCTCTTGCGTGAAATCAATGACATGGTCCGCGCCGATCGAACGCATAACATCGAACTTTTCAAAACTGTCCACGCCGGTCACGGTAGCCCCTTTTGACTTGGCCATCTGCAGCGTAAATGACCCCGCACCACCGCCCGCGCCGTTGATCAAAACCTTTTGTCCTTGCTGAATATTTCCTTTGCGAACACCCTGCAGGGCGAGGCATGCCGCTTGCGGAGTGGCCGCTGCCTGCTCGAATGTCATGCTTACAGGTTTCAGCGTTAACGCATTCTCACGCGCACAGACATACTCGGCAAAACCGCCAAAACCACAGCCGGAGAGGTCTCCGAAGACCGCATCACCCGGTTTAAGATGCGTAACCTTTGCGCCCACCGCGGTAACCCTTCCCGCGATGTCACACCCGATTATCCTTTGTCTTGGTCTGAACAGCCCGAAGAAAAGGCGGTTTATGAATGGCTTACCTATCAGGAGACCCTTGTCCCAATCATTTATGGAGGCGGCATAAACCTTTATCAAGACCTCATTGTCTTTCGGGACAGGCTTCTCTACCTCTTTTAACTCAAGGACATCGGGTTCTCCGTATTTTGTGTATATGATCGCTTTCATAGGTATTCCTCGAAGATTGCTTTGATCAGAGATACTAAGATATGGCTTCAACGGATGGGCTGTGCCCTACCCCCTATTATCCACAAATAAGGGAGTACGTCAATGGGTTAAAGGAGATGTGGGGGATTAAGATAAAAGAATGGGATATATTGATATAAGTTGGGATATATTGGGATACTTAAGGACTAAATCCATTCATTAGATCTTATCAGGTAAAACAAAGTTTGATAAAATTTGCGCAACAAAAGTTTTTACTTTGAGTCAATTTCACGGCATTGACGTATGAACGGATCTCCACCACCATCATCTATTATATAGTAATATGCATCTCGCGGTGAGGTACGTGATGGATTAGATGAACTAATAGAGCTTCCTTGAGGCCGCCAGACAACACCGACGATTTTACCGAGTTCTATGTTTTTTACTGCTGAATGCCCGGTGGCATTGTAAGCCCCTTTTCCGATATTACTGCAATATACTATCTCAGAGCTTGGGCAGTTACTCTCCCACGCCGCCTCTCCAGCGCTTATCAGTATGACAGATAAAAACATCAGGGCAAAAATATATTTTTTCATAATAATCTCCTTTATAGTTAGAAAGTTTGAATCACCCAAGCCACCCGTCCGAGTATTTGGATACTTTTTTTGGTAGCGGTCATATCAGTGAACTGTTGATTGTCGGCTTTTAAGAGATAACCAGTAGGAGTAATAAATATCCTTCGAAGAAGTATATCACCGGCAGATGTTCTTATTATATAAACCTCACCTTCTTGAGGGCGAGTATCTTTATATTGAAGGCCGATAATAGCATTATTGCTGATTGTTGGAGCCATACTGTCACCACTTACCTTAAATCCAATAGGCCCAGCCTCTGCCATAGCAGCAGACATCATAAAAAGCACCTGTATAGGCTCACCATTATCCGGGGCTGAAAAATCTCTTAATAAATTGATCGGATAAACATTCACGGAAACAAAATGTTCCGGCTCTTTACCTGTAGGGCGTGAGCGCTCAGCTGCGAAAAACTCCCAAGGGATAGTCACATCCTGAGCGGATATGCCCAGCAATTCATCAGGGGTCTCATATTCTACTACACTACCTGAATCCTTCATGTCACCCTCGCCGGTTAAAAGCCAATTGAGATTTATATTAAATTTAAGGGCGATAAGTTCAACTAATGAAGTTCCAGGGAGGTTGTCATTTTTTTCAATCTTAGTTATCCAGGCAGGGGAAACCTGTAGCTTTCCAGCAAACTCAGATTTATTTAAATGAGCGTCTTTACGGACGAGTGCAATCCTTCCGCATATCTCCGGAGTGATCTCTTCCGGCAGTATTTCACCAGCATTTGTAGGCATAAATTAACTCACTTAATTTCTCTTGACAAAGTTAACTCAATCTTATAATATTTAACTCAGTTAAAGTTGTTTAACTTAGAGAGGAAAAAATATATGGACCGCACAGTGAAAGCATTTATGACCCTTAGCCATATTAAAAATAGGGATATTGCCAAGAAAGCCAAGGTCTCTGAGACCTGGGTGAGTCTTGTTGTGTGTGGTCACCGTAAATCGCCACGGATTCGAAGCTACATTGCCGAAGAACTGGGAAAAGAAGTTTCAGAACTTTGGCCGGAAGATAGCGAAGCCGCTTAACTAGATTAACTATAAATTTTTTTTGCCAAAAGGTCAATGTCAAAAAAACGAAGAAATGGACACAGGTAATGTCAACACTAAGACCTAGAATAATAGAAGACACCGAGATTGAGCTAGATGGACTCGAACTTCATGATTTTTTAAGAGCCGACATTCAACGGTGGATCAAAGACAATAAAGCGGCTCACGGCAATAAAGCAAGTGCTGAGTCTCTCCTTATTATTCTGGCAGAAAAGACCGGCGTGACCCCTCGGCAACTCAGGCGCTACACAGAGGGGGCAACCGAGATAAGTAT
>DAOVXI010000175.1 GCA_030636245.1 Deltaproteobacteria bacterium | reverse complement strand
GGTGACCTTGTAAATAACTACAGATGTGACGGGCTTATCCTGGCGACACCGACGGGTTCGACCGGTTACTCTCTTTCGGCGCAGGGCCCTATACTATACCCTACGATCCATTCGATAATACTTGTTCCGATATGCCCCTTCAACCTTACCAACAGGCCCATTGTTGTTGCGGATACCATGGAGGTAGAGGTGACGGTGGGCAAGGGTAACGAAAGTGTTCAGATATCACTTGACGGTCAGATAGATATGCCTTTGAACGAGGGCAGTATAATAACGGTCAAAAGAGCGGAGAAGAGTGTTTTTCTCATAAAGTGCGAGGGCAAGAGCTACTTTGACATCTTAAGGGAAAGACTTTTGTGGGAGATAAAATAGTTTCTCCATATCGCAGGACATGCTCATTATCAGCCAATGCTTCAAAAACTTCACATAGAAAACTTTGCCATAATAGACGATCTGACATTCGTTGCCGGTAGCGGTCTCAATATACTTGTGGGCGAGACCGGCGCAGGGAAGTCTATTATCATCGACTCGATAAACCTTGTCCTCGGTGACAGGGCCTCAAGCGAGATGATACGCACAGGCGAGAAGGAGGCGCTTGTTGAGGCGCAATTTAAGCTTCAGCATGACGGCCCCATTGTTGGTATCCTTGAGCGAGAGGGCATTGAGTTCAGCGACAAGCTTCATATAAAACGCCTTATTCACTCAAGCGGAAGGAATAAGATCTTTATAAACGGGGTTCCCTCGACCATCATGGTCTTAAGCGAGATAGGACATTACCTCATTGATATATGCGGACAGAGCCAGCACCAGGCACTTACCAGAACAGAGGAGCACATAGAGTACCTGGACCGTTTCGGAGAGCTTGGCACGCTGCGCCAGGAGATGGCTGAGAGTTTTCGTAGGTACCGGGTGTTGCAGGGAGAGCTTGACGGCTTTAAGGCAAAGATAAACTCCGGCGGAGCGGATGAGGATTATCTGCGTCACCAGAGCCAAGAGATAGAGAATGCGGCCTTGAGGCCGGGTGAGGAAGATGAGCTGAAAAAAGAAAAGGCCATGCTTCGTAACGCGGAGATACTTGTGGGGCTGGGCGTAGAGGCGGAGAAGGCGCTATACTCGGAGAGTGGTTCCGTAACGGAGGTACTGGGGTCGGTTGTAAAGAAGGTGCGTGAAGCCTCCGCGCATGACGCTACCTTAAGTGATGTAGCCGAATCGCTTGAGAGCGCGCTCTTTGAGATAGAGGATAAGGCCACTTTCCTGCGTGACTACTCCAGCGCTATTGAAGGTGATCCAAACAGACTTGAGAGTATAGAAGAGAGACTTGACGTTATAAGCAGGCTTAAGAAAAAGCATGAAACAGATCTAGAGGGTTTACTTAAAAAGAAGGAGCAGATAGACAGGGCCATTGAGGCTGTCTCCGGCATGGAAGAAAAACTGGAGATGCTTACCGTAACTGTCTTGCATGCCAAGAATGATGCGTTCAAGACCGCCAAGGCGCTAAGCCTTGCCAGGAAAGAAAAGAGCGTAGCTCTGAAGAGCGGCGTTGAGAAGGAGCTTGGAGATCTCGGGCTTAAGGATTCGGTCTTTGAGGTTATATTGACCGGTGAAGATATCGAGGACAAGACAGGTCTCTTAACGGAGAAGGGCACGGACAGGGTTGCTTTTTACATCTCCACAAACCCAGGTGAGGCGGTAAAGCCAATCGCAAAAATAGCCTCAGGCGGAGAGCTATCGAGGATCATGCTAGCGCTCAAAGGACTCACCGCGGTAGGACGTGTGCCGAGTATCATCTTTGACGAGGTTGACACCGGCGTTGGCGCGACCATGGCGGATGTTGTCGCCGAGAAGCTTGCCAAGGTAGCGGAAAAGCATCAGGTCATATGTATCACTCATTTGCCGCAGGTAGCGGCCCATGCTGAGAATATGTATTATATACAAAAGAATAAAACAAAAGAGGGCAGGACAGTAACAAAACTCGGGGTTCTTAACGGTAACGAGAAGATCGAGAGAATAGCTGTGATGCTTGGCGGCACTAAAGTAACCGATGCGATGCGCTCTCACGCGAAGGACCTCCTGAAGAGCGCAGGTAATTTACGTTAGCACGAGAAAGGTATTAATTTAACTTGGTAAGAAAAGCAACTATTAATGACGCGAAAGCTATCTTTGAACTCATCGAGTTCCATAGAAATGCCGGTGAGATGCTAGGTCGTCCTTTAAATGAGCTATACTCTCAGATAAGGGACTTCTTTGTATATGTTGAAGACGGCAAGATACTTGGTGCCTGTGCTTCGCATATATGCTGGGAGGATTTAGCAGAGATCCGCTCGCTGGCGGTAGAGAAGTCCAGCTTTGGGCGCGGCATTGGTACGGCTCTCGTGAAGGCGGCAATAGAAGAGGCTAAGACCCTTGGAGCCACCCGTGTCTTTGCTCTTACATATAGAAAAGATTTTTTTGACAAACTTGGTTTTAAAGATATGGATAAAGAAGCTCTGCCTCATAAGATCTGGAGCGACTGTGTGAAGTGTGTAAAATTCCCTAACTGTGACGAGAGTGCCGTCATGCTGGAGATATAACCATTATGGATGAAAAAGAGATCAAAGAGATAAGGGAGACCGTTCTTACTGTCTGTGAAATGGCAGAGGGTAAGGCCGGCTTTGAGGTCTACGCATCACTTGGCGGAGGCTTGGGCATAGAGGCCAAGGGCGGTGAGGTCGACTCCATAAAGGCACGCAGCTCAAAGGGTGTGGGGATAAGGGTTGTAAAGGATCACAAACCAGGATTTTCATATACGAATGTTTTTGATGAAGCCTCGCTCAGGAATATGGTGGAGACGGCTCTCTCCTCTTCAGTGTACGCAACGGTTGACGAGGGACTTATTTTCTCGGAGGCGGGTAAGGCAAGTACAGTGGACAGAATAGAAGGCCTGGTTGATGATACGCTCTCAAGCTCAAGAGAAGAGGATATGATCGCTAAGGCAATAGCGATAGAGAGTGAAGCCGTTGGTTTTGATAAGAAGATAAAGAGGGTCAGGAAGGCATCATACTCTGAGAGTTCCGGCTTCTCAAAGGTAGTGAACTCTAACGGAGTTGATGTGGAGCACAGGGCTACTTACTGCAGCGCTTCCGTCATGGCGGTCGCCGAGGATGAGAGCGGTTCCCAGATGGGTTGGGAGGCGATGATGAGCCACCTTAAAAAAGATATCGATCCTAAATGGATCGGTCATGAGGCTGCAAGACGTGCCGTGGGGCTTTTGGGCTCGAGAGAGATTCCTACGATAAAATGTCCGGCCGTCATAGAGAACACAGTGGCCATCGATCTGCTGAGTACCCTCTCGGCTTCTTTCTTTGGTGATAACGTCATAAAAGGTAAGAGCATGCTTTCAAAGAAGGTCGGCGAGAGTGTTGCTTCCGAGTGTGTGAACATAGTAGATAACGGGGTG
>DAOVXI010000177.1 GCA_030636245.1 Deltaproteobacteria bacterium | reverse complement strand
TTGCGCTTCAGGGTTTGTAAAAGAGGTTTTTGTTATGGATACGGTGATTTCGAATGAGATTCCATTGCATCCGCCATCACCTATGGCAAAGATATCATCTGATGGTAGTTTGATTATGGCGGCATCAGCAACAGAGTTGGTTGTATATGACAGCTTGAAAGGTAAAGTGTTGTCGAGAGTGGGTACGGAAGATGATATGACTATGCGACGGTTTCATATGTCTGGTGATTTGAAGTATGCTTTTGCGTACTGGAGAAACCCGTATCAAAATTTTAATGGTAAATGCTGCAACAAGTTCCAACTTATTGATTTGGAGAGCGGCAAGGTTTTATGGAGCAAGATAATTTTTTCTGACCTTGGGGATAGGAGCGCAAACCCCTTATACAGAAAAAGTAATTTAACCGTTGGAGCTGATGTTACAGTTTTGTGGTTTAGTGGACCCGGGATACAGCCATCCGATAGTATTGTTATGCTTATTAACAGAAAAGGTGAGCACCTGATGTTTCTTAATAGAGGTCCATCCGAAATTCTTGAAGACGGTGAATCTAATAAATATTTCTTTGATAGCGGCAAGTTATATGATCTTAAGTGGTTTGTAGAGGAGAGAGAGAGGTAAGCGATGAGTTGGCGTATATCATTTTTAATGTTTCGGAGCGTCCCCGCACCGAAACAAGACAAACCGTTCGATTGACCCTTCGAGAGCCTCAGGGCGAACGGTTGGGGTTATGCTGAACTTGATTGTTCGTATAGCCTTCCTACCTCTTTGCGGTGTTGTCTGCTTCGTAGATCTTCTTGAAGTAGTTCTTGTCTTTTAGATATTTTTTATAGAGCGGCAGTAGGGAGTGCTTCTGTTTATAGGGTGTGATGAACTGGCTCTCGGCCACGTGTACCTTGTAGCTTATGAGCGCTGTGTCCTTTGGCCAGTAGAGCATGAGCTTGCCTTCATCCGTGTCCGTTGTTCCTCCGTTGGTCTCGATGAGCGCGTTCGGCCGGTTTATGAGGTATGTGAACTCTCCGCTTGAAAGCGGCAATTCAAAGTGCTTTTCAATGTCAGTTAGCGAGCTGAAGCTCCCCGTTATCTCGGCAAAGATGCCGCCGCCTTCCTCGAGTATCTTACCCTTGACCTCGGTCAGCTCGGGCGCGCCGTGGGTGGAGTCCTGAATGACCTCATAGATGAAGTAGGCAAAATCCTCATCCCTAAGCTCGGGCGTTTCTTCATCCGAGCCAATGGGGCCGAACTTTATTGAGAATGTTCCTCCGCCATCATCGTTCAAGTGAACGCTAAGCTCCTCGGTCTCCCAGTTCAGGCAGCCCGCGAGGAGGATGGGTAGCAGAAGGAGCAGCCCTATTATCTTCATCCGTCTCATTTTGTTATTATACATTGTGCTGACCAGAATATCAAAATAAACCATCCATGTCCATCCCGAGATTTCGCCCAAAGCCATAACCCAATATTTTTGTTGACAAAGCTGAGGGGATACAGTATTATAATAAAACAATAAGTAGTGTAGGAGTTTTACGGCAGTGAATCAAGTTCTATCAGTGGCACAAACCCTCTCAGACTTATTAATTTTAAGAAAGGAGGATTTGTGTAATGTCAACAGGTAAAGTAAAGTGGTTTAACGAGAGCAAAGGCTTCGGTTTCATTGAGCAGGAGTCAGGTGAAGACGTTTTTGTACACTACTCATCTATCCAGGGCGACGGTTTTAAAACCCTTGCGGAAGGACAGAGCGTAGAGTTCGATGTAACAGAGGACGATAAAGGTGCAAAGGCTGTAAACGTTGTACCTATGTAATAACGTTTGAAACTACTGAAAGCCCCCGTCTAAAGACGGGGGCTTTTTTTATTTCAGGGTGTTTTCGGGTACTTGGTGCTTTAAATAATAGGCGTTTATGTCGTATTTGGCCTTGACAATGGCTTTTTCGTGAAGTAATATTTAAGTTGATGAGTTAAGTAGGATTTGTTCGGCAGGATGATTAATCTTTGATTAGCCCTAACGTTGTGCAAGACCTAAGTGACTTGTTAAAAAAATAAGCGAGGTTTTGTACAATGGCCACAGGCAAAGTAAAATGGTTTAACGAGAGCAAAGGTTTTGGATTCATCGAGCAGGAGTCAGGTGAGGACGTATTCGTTCACTACTCAGCGATCGGAGGCGAAGGTTTTAAGACTCTCGCAGAAGGTCAGGAAGTAGAGTTTGACGTTACTGAGGACGAAAAAGGCGCAAAGGCCGTCAACGTAATCCCTAAGTAATAACCGAAGCTCTAAGTATTAAAGCCCCTCATTATATTTTATAGTGAGGGGCTTTTTTTTGAGCTCTCGATGATTCCCATGCTATTCATGATAAATACTTTTAAAATCTCATACAAAGGGTTATAATCCCCGGGAACTATTATGGATATACTTCAAGCTCTAATACTCGCCGTCTTGCAGGGGATAACCGAGTTCCTTCCCGTCTCCTCGAGCGCGCACCTTATCATTGTCCCTCTCCTTACCGAGTGGCAGGATCAGGGACTTGCCTATGACGTTGCCCTTAACTCGGCAACGCTCCTTGCCGTTATCATTTACTTTAGAAGTGATATCCGTGAGATGATAAGCGGCCTTATAAGGGCCATGATTGAAAAGACACTTGAAGGCAACCACGAGGCGCGTCTTGCGCTACTTATTATATTCGCAACCATTCCCGTGGGCCTCTCCGGGCTTTTCGCTCATGACATTGTAGCAACGAACCTTAGAACACTTGAGGTCATCGGCATTAGCTCCATCGTGTGGGGTGTTGTTCTCTTTATCGCCGACCGCAGGCCGGGTAAAGAAACGGTCAGGGAGATAGGCCTCCGTCACGCGATCATCGTCGGGCTTGCTCAGGCCATTGCGATCATTCCCGGCACTAGCCGCTCGGGCATAACCATAACAGCCGGGCTTTTCTCCGGGCTAAATCGTGTCGCGGCCGCGCGCTTTTCTTTTCTTCTGGCGATCGTCGTCGGCATTCTCGCCGGAGGGCATGAAGCGGTTGGCATGGTCGAGAACGCAAGCACTACGCCGTGGCTAGCCGTCATAATAGGTTTTGTTGTCGCTTTCATCGCGGCCTATCTGACGATACATTACTTCCTGAAGTTCATAAGCCACGCCTCGATGGCGCCCTTTGTCGCATACAGGGTCCTGCTCGGTGTTGTGCTTTTAGGTATCGGTGTTTTGGGGTAGGGTTAGGCGGTTTGTTACCGTTTGTCTTCCGGCACGAGTCCCACGCCTTTATTTCTAAGCTTATCTCTTAGCTCATCAAGGTATCCGGGTTTTTTGGGTTCAATGGATGCCGCTTCTATATAGATCTTATCATTCATTAGATCCTCATACTTCCATATGCCTTTTTCTATTTTGCTATTGTTGGATATTGTTAGTTGGTAAAAATTACTGTTTATTCTATTGG
>DAOVXI010000097.1 GCA_030636245.1 Deltaproteobacteria bacterium | reverse complement strand
CGGGTGCTGTGCTTGTTGCCGGAAGCGCGGTTATCGGGGACGCGTTGAGTGCTCTAAAGAACCTTGGTTATAAGGCCAAAGACGCTGAAAGCGTGCTTCTTAAGATATCCAAGGATATAACGGAAGACACTTCATTTGAAGATATCTTTAAAAAAGCATTAAAAGCTTTGAACGTAAAGTAAATAATTATCTATTAAAATGGAAAACATGGAAGATAAAGAGCTGGCACCAATAAAACTAAGCGACGAGGAGAGCTATGAGCTGAGCCTTCGCCCCAAGATGCTTAGTGAGTATGTCGGGCAGGAAAAGGTCAAGGAGAACCTCAAGGTATTTATAGAGGCCGCAAAGAAGAGAGGCGAGGCGCTAGACCATGTTCTTTTTTATGGCCCGCCCGGACTTGGTAAGACTACATTGGCTAACATTATGGCCAACGAGCTTGGAAGCTCGATCGTCAGTACCTCGGGACCTGCTGTCGAGAAGACCGGTGACCTTGCCGCGGTGCTCACTAACCTTGAGGAGCGTGACGTACTTTTCATTGATGAGATACACAGGCTCCAGAGCGTTATTGAAGAGGTCCTTTATCCTGCGATGGAGGATTATAAATTCGATATCATGATAGGCCAGGGGCCCGGGGCACGGACAGTGAAGCTTGATATTCAGCGCTTTACCCTTATCGGAGCAACTACAAGGGCAGGGCTCTTGTCCTCACCTTTGCGTGACCGTTTTGGTGTCATAGTGAGGCTCGAGTTCTATTCGCCTGAAGAGCTCTCTATTATCGTAACAAGATCAAGTAAGATCCTCGGCATAGAGATAACCGAAGAAGGTTCAATGGAGATAGCCAGACGTTCACGCGGCACGCCGAGGATAGCCAACAGGCTGCTTAAAAGGGTGCGTGACTTCGCGGAGGTCGATCACGAGGGGATCATAGATGAAGCTGTGGCAAAGAGCGCTCTCAGCCGTCTCGAGATAGACAGCCTCGGCTTTGACAAGATGGACCGCCGCATACTTGAGATCATGATAGACAGGTTCAACGGAGGCCCCGTTGGGATAGATTCGCTGGCCGCGGCCTTGAGCGAGGAGCGGGACGCCATAGAAGACCTTTATGAACCATACCTCATACAAGAGGGTTTCATAAGCCGCACCCAGAGAGGTCGTGTTGCGACAGAGCTTGCCTATGAACATATAGGGCGTGAGTTCGAACGTGGCAGTAATGAAAAAGGTCAGGGTAAGCTTTTTAAAGAGTGATCATGAAAACTTTGCTTGTACATATGTGCTGCGGCCCGTGCTCTCTGTATCCGCTAAAAGAACTCTATCAAAGTGAGTTCAATGTTATCGGATACTTTCATAACCCTAACATTCACCCTGAAGAAGAGTTCAATAAACGAGTCGAATCGGTCAGGAAACTCGCGTCGTTAATGGAGCAGGAGGTCATAATAGACGACAGCTACGACGTGGCGCCATTCTTTGACGGCATTAAGGGTACGAACAAGAAGGAAGTCCCGAAGGAAGAGCGCTGCGCTCATTGCTACGCTATAAGGTTCGATAAGACCGCGGAGAAGGCGCTCGAGATCGGTGCCGACGCCTTTACCTCCTCGCTTCTTTATAGCAGATATCAGGACCACGAGCAGATACTCGGCGCGGCCGAAGAGGCGTCAAAGAACTTCGGAGTGGAGTTTTTCTATGAGGACTTTCGCCCTGGCTGGGGTGAGGGCATAGGGCTGAGCCGTGAGATGGGGCTCTACAGACAGAAGTACTGCGGCTGTGTCTTTAGTTACATCGAGAGGAACCTCCACAAGAAAAAAGGCGTTTCCGGCAAGCCTACGAATAAAGATATTTGAAAAGTTATTTCTTATTGAATTTACTTGTCATTTCCGTTTTTTTGAGTTAATTTACTGTCTTAGTTTTCACTTAAACCTCATATACTTATGCAGATCACCAAAGATCTTATAGAAGAGCACGGGCTAAGCCCGGAAGAGTATCAGCTCATTGTCGACACCATCGGCAGAGACCCTAGTATTACTGAGCTTGGGGTTTTCTCCGTCATGTGGAGCGAGCATTGCTCCTATAAGTCTTCCAAGATCCATCTTAAAAAACTTCCTACAAAAGGCGAGCAAGTGATCCAAGGCCCTGGCGAGAACGCCGGGGTAGTCGACATCGGCGACGGGCTTGCCGTGTGCTTTAAGATGGAGAGCCATAACCACCCGTCCTTTATAGAGCCTTTTCAGGGCGCCGCAACAGGTGTCGGCGGCATACTCAGGGATGTTTTTACCATGGGCGCTCGTCCTGTGGCCAACCTCAACTCTCTGCGCTTTGGCTCGGTTGAGAACAAACGAACCTCTTACCTCCTTAGTGGGGCTGTCGCCGGTATCGCCGGCTATGGCAACTGCATGGGCATACCGACCGTCGGAGGCGAGGCATACTTTCACGAGTCGTATGACGGGAACTGCCTTGTGAACGCAATGACGGCAGGGATTGTGAAAAAGGACAAGATATTCCTTGGCTTCGCAACCGGGGTAGGCAATCCTGTTATGTATGTCGGGAGCAAGACCGGCAGGGATGGTATTCATGGTGCCACGATGGCAAGCGATGTTTTCGGAGAAGGCGGCGAGGAACGCAGACCCACCGTTCAGGTCGGAGACCCATTTACCGAAAAACTCCTCCTTGAGGCTTGCCTTGAGGTATTTAAAACAGATCATATCGTAGGCATTCAGGATATGGGTGCAGCCGGACTTACCTCATCAAGTGTTGAGATGGCAAGTCGTGCAGGCAACGGCATTGAGATAGACACCTCACTTGTCCCGATGCGTGAGGAGGGTATGACCCCTTATGAGGTGCTTCTCTCTGAGAGCCAGGAGCGGATGCTTATAGTCGCGAGAAAGGGCTCTGAGAAGGCCATAGCCGAGATATTTGAAAAATGGGACCTTGATGCCTGTGCCATCGGCACTGTTACCGACACGGGGCGTTATGTTGTCAAGAATGATGGCGAGGTGGTTGTGGACGTACCTGTTACTCTTCTAACGGACAGTGCTCCGGAGTATGAGAGGCCCAGCGCACGGCCCGAGTGGCAGGATGAGCTTCAAAGCCTTGACACTGATAAACTAGAGGTACCAAAGGACTTGAATGATACGCTCCTAAAAGTACTCTCATCGCCAAACATAGGAAGCAAGCACTGGATATACCGTCAATATGATCATATGGTAAGGACCGACACGATTGTTCTTCCGGGCTCCGATTCGGCTGTTGTGAGGATCAAGGGTACTGATAAGGCCATAGCCCTTACCTCGGATTGTAATTCAAGGTACTGCTACCTTGATCCCTTCACGGGTGGAGCAATAGCCGTAAGTGAGGCCGCACGGAACATCTCAGTTAGCGGTGCTGTGCCGCTTGCGCTCACTGATTGTCTTAACTTCGGCAACCCGGAAAGGCCCGAGGTTATGTGGCAGTTCGAACAGGCGATACTTGGTATGAAAGAGGCCTGCGAAAAACTCAGCATACCTGTTGTAAGCGGTAACGTAAGTTTATATAACGAAACGAGCGGCAAATCCATATACCCGACGCCGACCATAGGCATGGTGGGGCTTATTGATGACGTAAAGTATCACACGACCCAGTGGTTCAGGGATGAGGGTGATCGTATAGCTCTGCTTGGTCCTATAACGGATGAGCTTGGGGGCAGTGAGTACCTTAAGGTAAACTTCGGTCTTGATAAAGGGGGCGCTCCCATGTTGGATCTGGATATTGAGAAACGGGTTCAGGAGGCTTGTCGGGATGCCATAAAGAGTGGTATAATTAAAAGTGCTCATGACATCTCTGACGGGGGATTGGCGGTGGCAATTGCCGAGTCTTGTTTTACCCCCAGCGGCTCGATAGGCGCTGAGGTGAAGATCGATTCTGCTGTAAGGCCCGATGCCCTGCTTTTTGGAGAAGGTCAATCAAGGATACTGCTCTCGTTTGATAAGGCTCATGAAGATAAGCTTAAAGATATAGCAGGGAAGGCCGGTGTGCCATTTGAGGTCATTGGTAGTGTTGGAGGCGGAAAGCTTAAGATAAATTCCCTGATAGATATTAATATAGACAAGATAAAGCAAAGTTGGGAAGAGGCGCTCTCGGTCCTTACAAAATAATTTTCAATTAAACTTTAAGAAAAGGGTTCCAATGAAAGACAGAGATGATAAATTTAATGACGAGTGTGGTGTCGTAGGGGTTTTCAATCACCCTGAGGCTTCCAATATTACCTACCTTGCTCTTCATGCTCTTCAGCACAGGGGGCAAGAGAGTGCGGGAATCGTTTCAACAGATAAAGAAAGGCTCTACTCCCATAAGGGCATGGGGCTTGTTGCCGACATCTTCGGGAAGGAAGATTTTAAGCAGCTTCCAGGCAATAGCGCGATAGGGCATGTTAGGTACTCCACGGCAGGTGGTTCTCATATAAGGAACGCTCAGCCCTTCGTCGTAGAGTACGCGCGAGGCGCGCTTGCTATAGCACATAACGGCAACCTTGTTAACGCGGGACACCTGAGGGACGAGCTTGAGGCTTATGGCTCCATATTCCAAAGTGACATGGACACAGAGGTCATAGTTCACCTGATCGCTTCAAGCAAAGAAAATCAACTTGTCGATAGGCTTAGTTCTGCTCTTTCCGCTGTAAAGGGCTCCTACTCGCTTGTTGTTCTGACGGAGAAGAGTCTTATCGCTGCCCGTGATCCGTTCGGGATAAGGCCGCTTCAGCTTGGAAGGTTAAAGGACTCATGGGTCGTCGCCTCGGAGACCTGCGCCTTTGATCTTATGGAAGCCGATTATGTTAGGGACATTGAGCCGGGCGAGATAATCAGGATAGACGAGGATGGCGTTAAATCATATAAGCCATTCCCGGAGCAGAAGTATTCGCCATGTGTTTTCGAGTTCATTTATTTCGCAAGGCCTGATTCGAATATCTTCGGTTCAAATGTTTATGAAGTAAGAAAGAATCTTGGTCGTGAGCTTGCCAAGGAAAACAATGAAGAGGCAGACCTTGTTATCCCTGTGCCGGACTCCGGTGTCGGAGCGGCTATCGGATACGCAGAGGCCTCCGGCATTCCCTTTGATATGGGCTTTGTGAGGAATCATTATGTAGGACGAACATTTATTGAACCAAAGGATGCGATACGTCATTTTGGCGTTAAGCTTAAGCTTAACCCTATTAAAGAGTTGATCAGAGGTAAGCGTGTTGTGGTCGTTGATGACTCCATAGTGCGCGGCACGACAAGCAGAAAGATAATCAAGATGATACGTGACGCGGGTGCAAAAGAGGTGCACATGCGCATAAGCTCTCCTCCGACCATATCGCCTTGTCATCTTGGTATTGATACTCCGACAAAGGGCGAGCTCATAGCGGCAAATCACAGTGTTGAGGAGATAAACAGGTTTTTGTCATCCGATTCACTCGGATACCTATCCGTGGAGGCGATGTACCGTGCGGTTAAAGATGCGGGAAGTAGTTTCTGCGACGCGTGTTTTACCGAAAAGTATCCAATTGAGATAACCGAAGAGAAAAAACTTCCGCAGCTGGTACTCTTTAAATAGAGGAGCTTTTGTGATGACACTTGATAAGATCAAAGAGTCGGTCCTGAATTTAAGAGCCATAGTATTATGTATGCTCTTTATCCCAACCGTAGTCCTTTCCACAGGATGCGGCGCCAAGGGTGTTTTTAAGTTCTGGGAAGACACCTACCCCGATATTCTAAAGCAACATACACATAAGACATCTGTCCATGAAGTGCTGGAGGTTCGCCTTATGATAGAAGCTTCGCTTCTTGGGCCCGCTCTAAGGAATGCTTATGTAAAGGAGTACTCCAAAAGGTTTGAGCTAAACAGGGAAGACAGGCATGAGCTTCTTGCACACCAGAATGAAGAGAATAATAAGTATGTGGTGTTTTTCGTAAGTACCTATACCCCTGAAGAGGATTGGAACGACTTTACCGATAGGGATTCTATCTGGAGATTTTACCTCACGGACGGAAAAGGTCAAAGGGTTGAACCTCTAAATATTGAGGTTGTTGATGAGAGAGACCCTGTTATCAGGGATTTTTATCCTTACCTCGATCCCTGGACTAAGCCATATAGGATACTCTTTCCGCGTTACTCTAGCGACGGGGTCCCAATGGGCCAAGGCAACAGTCTGGTCCTGACCGTTACAGGACTTAAAGGCAAGGCCGAGCTTGAGTGGGATGACCTTGCTGAGTTGGGGGTAACCGATCCATTGGATTATACTCCGGGTAATTAGTTCTAAGACAAAATCAAATGGGAAAAAAACAAAAATCCAAGACCAGAGCGTCCGTTCTAGGATTGTCAGCCTACATACTGATAGCGTTATTCATATCCGTTATAGTCATCATAACTTATAAGGTACGGCCAAGTGTCGTCGAGCTATTTGATCTCAAGATAAACGACATTATGTTGCGTCAAAGAGGCGTCAAGGCCGCTCCATCAAGCGTCGCGATAGTTGCCGTTGATGAAAAGAGTGTGAATGAACTTGGCAGGTGGCCTTGGCCCAGAAAGCACTTGGCTGAACTCGTAGAAGGTCTGGACGAAGCAGGGGTCGTGGCCTTTGATATGGTTTTCTCCGAGAGCGAGGACCCGCATAACGATGCCGCTCTAGAAGACGCGATCGCAGAGCACGGCAATGTCGTTATGGGCTACTTTTTCAGGAACGACTCTACCGAGGTTCCGAACGTAAAATCCTTAGAGCAACTCAATAGAAGTAAGGTTGGTGTAATGAGGTATCTTGATGACTACGCTGAGTCTGAAGGGATAGCGCCGCCATTATTTAAAGGGGTGGAGCCTAATATAAGTTCTATCGGAGGTGGAGCCGCAGGCTTTGGTTCCTTTAATATCTTAAATGACTTAGACGGTTATTACAGGAATGCTAATCTCATATATGAGTATGATGATCAGTACTATCCGGTGCTTTCAGTGGAGGCTCTCCGCAGATTTACAGGTGAAGATATCATCATATCTTCCGCCATATACGGTATCGATACTTTGGATATCGGCCGCTACTCCATCCCTGTGAGTGAAGACGGTACCTTTAATATAAACTATTATGGACCGGGCTCAACTTTCAAGACATACTCCGCTGTTGATGTTATTAAAAAGAGAATTCCGGAAGGTACCTTTAAGGATAAGGTTATATTTATTGGTGTCACCGAGAAGGCTGTTTATGACATAAGAGTTACTCCGGT
>DAOVXI010000164.1 GCA_030636245.1 Deltaproteobacteria bacterium | reverse complement strand
GCAAAGTTCATGGACTACATCCTTATCAGTGCCTTTACGTCCGGCTGTTATAAGCTCCGCGCTTTCCTCATGTATCTTTGAGGCGACCTTGCGCTCACCGCCTTCCAGGAGGCTCGCAACATATGAGCTTTCCGCGTCCATGCCTTTTCGTGAGAGTATAACATCATAGAGTTGATCTATTATATTCGCTCCGGCTTGGGGAGCGCTCTCGTCTTCTTTTATTACGTTAAAGAAGCAGTTCTTTTCTCCGGTGTGGCAGGCAACCCCGGTTTGATCTACCTTTATGAGTACCGTGTCCGCGTCGCAGTCATAGCTTAATGAGGTTATTTTCTGAGTGTTGCCGGATGTCTCGCCCTTTTTCCAGAGCTTGTTTCTTGAGCGGCTGAAGTAGTGCGCAAAGCCGGTCTCAAGCGTCAGCTTAAGCGACTCCTCATTCATCCAGGCGAGCATGAGTACCTCACCGGTTGTAGCTTCCTGCGCTATGGCGGGCACAAGCCCCGCTTCGTTATATTTTATATCTTCTATCGGCATATGTTTTATCTAGAGTATTTTTGAGGATATAATAACTTATTAATTATGTCAATGAGGTAAATACTCACTTAAGTCGGTAGGTCTTCAAAAGTCGTCGTTTACTATATGAGGTTTATTAGAAAAAAGTTCCTTATGCCTGGCAAGGTAATAAACGATACTGCAGTTTATGATAAGTATTATGACCATGCCTTTGCTCATTCTCGTGATGGCATCATAGAGTTCAAGTGGTATGAAGGAGGCGGTAACACCGACCGTTAACCACTCGGCCCAGCGTCTTCTCAGGTGAAGCCCCCATGCCTCAATAAAGGCTATCATCGTAAACATGAACAACATCGCGGCAACACCAACAACAGCCGTATCACTGACCTCACCGGCTTTATCAACAAGGTACATGATGTGGCTTGCTTCGGTGTCAAGGCCAAGCTTAAGCGCCAGGTCATTTGCCCATTCGCCGATGTCGTCATCAATAAAGCTTAAGACCCAGAGCGCGAGCATGAACTGGCTCAGGCCCGCAAGCATCTTATATAGAATAATGAACTTAAGGAATTTTTCCTTCTTAAGTTCTTTTAGTCTTCTTAGTCTGTCTTCTGACATGGCCTGACACTGATGTTGTTTTCCTTGAGGTATTTTTTTGTCTCTTCAATGGTGAACTCGCCAAAGTGGAATATGCTTGCCGCAAGCGCAGCGCTCGCGCCGCCCAAAGTAAAGGCATCTTTCAGGTGTTTGAGTGTACCGGCGCCTCCTGAGGCGATAACCGGTATGGTTATGTTATCTGAGACCGCTTTGGTAAGTTTAAGGTCATAGCCGTCTTTTTGTCCGTCCTGGTCCATGCTTGTCAGGAGTATCTCTCCGGCGCCGTAGCTCTCCATCTTCTTTGCCCATTCGATCGCGTCAAGCCCCGTTGCGTTGCGCCCACCGTGCGTGAAGACCTCCCAGCCGCTTTTGTCCTCTTTCTCTTTAGCATCGATGGCAACTACTATGCACTGGCTGCCGAAGGTGTCTGCGGCACGCTTTACGAACTCCGGGTCGTTAACAGCGGTCGTGTTTATGCTTACCTTGTCCGCGCCGGCGTGGAGGAGCTCCCGTATGTCATTAATAGTTTTTATGCCGCCGCCTATGGTCACAGGCATAAAGACCTCGCTTGCCGTACGCTCCGCAATATCGAGTATCGTCTTACGTTCTTCGTGAGAAGCTGTTATGTCGAGGAAGACAAGCTCATCAGCGCCTTGCTTGTCGTACTCAATGGCGCACTCCACCGGGTCACCGGCGTCACGCAGCTCGACAAAGCTTACGCCCTTTACGACTCGTCCGTCCTTAACATCAAGACAAGGTATGATTCTCTTGGTCAGCAATTTTTCACCTTTTCAATTGCAACCTTTAAGTCAACGTCACCCGTATAGATGGCTTTGCCGACGATAGAGCCTTCGACATTTATCTTACTAAGCTCAATGAGGTCACTGAGCTTTGATACCCCACCCGAAGCCACGACAGGTATCTTAGTTGAGTCGGCAAGTGCCTTTGTCGCTTCTATGTTAGGTCCGGTGAGCATCCCGTCCCTGGCTATATCCGTGTAAACAATGCACGAGATGGGAAGGTGCTCTATCTTTTTCGTAAGCTCGCTGGCTTTTATGTCCGTGAGCTCGACCCATCCCTCGATGGCTACAAAGCCGTCTTTCGCGTCTATGCCAACGGCAACCCTGCCGGGGTACTTTAACGATACTTCTTCCAAAAAGGCTTCATCCTTGAAGGCGGCTGTGCCGATTATGATCCTCTTAAGGTTAGGTATACTAAGATAACTCTCGGCCGTCTCCATGTTCCTTATCCCGCCTCCGACCTGAACCGGCACATCCACTGATGATGCGATGGCTTTTATGGTCTCTATATTCACGGGCCTACCTTCAATGGCAGCGTCGAGGTCAACCAGATGTATCAGCTCTCCACCGAGAGAGGCCCACTTCTTCGCCACCTCAACCGGGTCCTTTGCGTACTCCACTTCATCTTCCATCCTGCCCTGAGAGAGGCGCACACAGCGCCCGCCCTTTATGTCTATCGCCGGTATGATTATCAATGCCCGTCTCCTTACTTTAATTCGGAAAAATCTTTAAGTACCTTAAGTCCTATTTGCTGACTTTTCTCGGGGTGGAACTGGCACGCAAAGATGTTGTCTTTTTTTATACTGCTTACGAACTCCACACCGTAATCCGTTTTTGTAAGCGCGATACTATCGTCCTCCGGAGCGCAGAAGTATGAGTGTACAAAGTAGAAGTACGAGCCGTCGGGGACGTCCTTTAGAAGTCCGGAGTCCTTCTGTATTTTTATGGAGTTCCATCCCATGTGAGGGACTTTCAGCTCCTCATTATCAACTGTCATCTCGGTTGAGAATTTTTTTACCTGCCCCTTTAGAATGCCAAGACCCTTTGGGTTAGTCCCTCCCAGAGGCTTCTCTTCACTTTCTTCAAAGAGGAGCTGAAGTCCAAGGCAGATGCCGAGAAAAGGTTTTCCGCTCGCGACACTTTTTTTTATCGGCTCTATGAGTTCATACCTCGTAAGGTTATCCATGCAGGAAGAGAATGCGCCTACGCCGGGAAGCACAACGTGGGACGCGTCACTTATGACCTGAGCGTCACGTGTAACCCGCACCTCAGCCCCGACCTTTGTGAGCGCCTTGGTAACGCTTAGGAGGTTACCCATATCGTAGTTTATTACAGCTATCATTTTATACCATCAGTTATTAAAGGATAAGTACGGGGAGGGTGGTTACTCGGGAATTCCCTCCCCGTTTTTTATGATGCAAGGTTGTTTGAATTACAGCTTGCCTTTGGTGCTCATAACGCCGCTTATGCGTTTGTCTACTGTGACGGCCTCTTTGAGCGCGCGCCCCAGACTCTTGAATGCGGCCTCCACCGTGTGGTGCAGGTCGTCTCCATAGTTAAGCGTTGTGTGAAGATCAATGCCGGCTTCATTACTTAGAGCGATCATGAACTCACGCGTGAGAGAGATATCAAAGCCATCTTTTCTCTTTCTCGCTACAGCTGAGCTTTCCTTGGTCTTGTTCAGCTTAAAGTAAGGCCTGCCGCTTAAGTCGAGTGTGACCGTCACGAGAGCATCCATCATGGGCGTATCGGCACGTCCAAAGCGGGTAATGCCAGCTTTTTTGCCGAGTGCTTTTTTTAAGGCATTGCCGAGGCAAAGGCCAACGTCTTCGACCGTGTGGTGGAAGTCT
>DAOVXI010000225.1 GCA_030636245.1 Deltaproteobacteria bacterium | reverse complement strand
GTTTCCATTTTGTCTCTGTTATCTGTCATTGTTTTATTAAATTAAAAAACTCTTTACTGCTTTAAAACACCCCGTGGGTGTCATTTCTTTGGTTTCCATTTTGTCTCTGTCTATACTCATAATATTTTTTAAATGTAAAAGTTATTTACCCTTTGGGTCAACTCCGTTAGGGTTGTACTCGTCTTTATAGCCCCTGAGCGGATAGTCTTTTCTAAGCGGATGGCCTTCCCAGTCCTCGGCCAGGTAGATACGCCTAAGATCCGGATGACCCTTGAAGATAAAGCCGAACATGTCATATGCTTCACGCTCGGCGAATGAGGCTCCGGCCCAGATACTTGTTACGCTCGGTATCTCTTCGCCGTCCTCTACCCTTATCTTTATCCTTATCCTGTGCTTCTTCTTTGTTGAGAGAAGGTGGTACACCAGCTCGAACCTCGGCTTTTTCGGGAGGTAATCCACTCCGACAACATCCGAGAGCCAATCCATCATGAAGTCCCCGTCGCCTTTAAGTATGGTAAGCACACCAAGGAGGTCGTCCTTGGCAACAACGTGGGTCACCTCACCAAACTCGACCTTGGTCTCGATTATCTTGTTACCGAAACGTCCCTTGAACTTATCGACAAGGACGGCTGTATTTACCTTATTATTACTCATTATTATACCGGCGCGCTCTTTTCCGCAAGGAGCGTGGGCTCGCCCTTCATTATTTTTTGCTGAAGCTGCAGGAAGCCGTAGATCAAAGCCTCCGGCCTCGGAGGACAACCCGGGACGAAGACATCGACCGGTATCACAAGCTCTGTGCCCTGCACGACCGCGTATGTGTTGTATGGTCCGCCGGCAGAGGCGCAGCCACCCATCGCGATGACCCATCTTGGCTCCGCCATCTGGTTATAGAGTCTTTTTATGATGGGTGCCATCTTTTTCGTGACAGTTCCGGCAACTATCATCACGTCACTTTGCCTCGGAGAGGCCCTGAATATTATTCCCATCCTGTCAAGGTCATACCTTGAGCAGGCGGTGCTTATCATTTCTATGGCGCAGCATGCGATACCGAATGTCATTGGCCAAAGCGAGCTGGTCCTGCCCCACTTAAAGCCGTAGTCGACTATCGGGTTCTTCTTTACGACCTTCATTATATTCTCAATGGTCGTAAACTGCGCTATGCCTTCAAGAGGATTTTTTTCCTTCATCATAAAACTCCTTAACCTACTTTACCCAGTCCAGCGCGCCCTTTGCCCATGCATATGCAAGCCCTATGGCAAGCACCACGACAAAGATCACCATCTCGACAAATACGATCGCCGCTATGCTCTTATCCGTCAGTATCACCGCCCAGGGAAAAAGATAGAGCGTTTCAACATCAAATACTATAAATAGGATCGCTACGAGAAAGAAGTGTATTCTGGACTGGCCTGTTGCCGCGTCCCCGATAGGCTCCATGCCGCACTCCCACGGAGAGAGTTTTTTGCTGTACGGGTTATGGGGCCTGAGGAGCGAGCTTATTATAAGCGCCGCAACCGCCATGCCCAACGCGAGTGCAAACATCATTAAAACGGGTAGATAATCTAGTAACATAAGTTTCCAAGACTCCCTTACTTCCACACACCCCT
>DAOVXI010000188.1 GCA_030636245.1 Deltaproteobacteria bacterium | reverse complement strand
GTTGACCTTTTCATGGTGACTCTCTATGCCGCGAACCCTGACCTTTGAGTGCTCAAGGCCACCCTCGGCAGTAAACAAATTTAATTCATCATTTACACGAACTGTGCCTGAGCTTATTGTTCCCGTTACGACCATACCAAAACCCTTAACTAAAAAAGACCTGTCAACAGGGAGCCTGTTCGTGAGATTACCGGGTCGCATCTGACTATCCGTAATAACTTTACAGATAGCGCTAAGTTCACGCTTTATAGCAATAATACCTTCCTCATTATCAGCAGCGACCTTTATGCATGGAGAACCTTTAAATGAAGTTCCCTGAACAAGCTTCTTTATATCATTTTCAACTTCCATAACCCTATCACTGCTGACAAGGTCTACCTTAGTGATCACAATAAGAGCTCGTTCAACACCAAGCATGGTAACTATATCCAGGTGTTCCACGGTTTGCGGCATAACACCGTCATCGGCAGCAACACAAAAAAGTACAAGGTCAACCCCGGTAGCCCCGGAGAGCATATTTCTTATAAATCGCTCGTGACCGGGCACGTCAACAATAGCAGCCCTGATGTCACCTGTAAGCTCCATAAAAGCGAAGCCCAGCTCAATGGAAACACCTCTCCTCTTTTCCTCTTTAAGCCTGTCCGTATCCATTCCGGTAAGCCTCTTTACAAGAGTCGTCTTACCGTGATCAACATGACCGGCCGTACCTATCACACAAGCCAATGCGTTCTCACCTCCACTGTACCTTGAGTCTATAAATTACACGGTTAAAGCTGACATGTAAAGCCCCCTCTGGAATATTCTGCGTAGCGAGTTGATTTAATTGTAATTACTACGTTTTTAGACTATAATATTAAACACGTCTGATTAATAAGGAAAACCCTTTGCGCATTAATTTAGCCAAGAACCTCATCATTGAGAGAGTCCTTGAAAGAAAGCAATGGACTGAACAGCGAGGCTCACAGGAAGTAGACCTGGGTGTTATACTCAAGTCCATCCTGAAGTGGGCGAATGAATTCGTTCCTTCCGAGTCCGGCTCTATATTCCTTGATGAACCGATACCAGGCAATGGACGTGCTAAGAAAAGGCGTCTATATTTTATCGCCTGTTACGGCACAGGTTCAGCAAAACTTACCGGAACTACCCTCCCTTCAGACGTAGGAATAGTCGGCAAATGTTACTCAAGCGGCAAACCCTGCATGAGCAAGAACGTGGCAAATGACAAGAACTTCTATGGAAATATAGACAAGAAAACAAAGTATCAATCTCAATCAATTATCTGCGTTCCCATCAAGATCAAAAACTACACTGTAGGAGTTATCGAACTTATAAACAGGGTAGGAAAGATAAACTTTACAAAGAGTGACCTTACGCTCCTGGAAATATTCGCTGGCTATACATCAACCTTGATACAAAACACTCTTGACGCAAAAAAACTCGGAGAGCTTTCAATGAAAGACAGCTTAACGGGACTATACAACGACCGCTTCTTTCTAAATAAATTACCGCAAGAAATAAAAAAAGCAATCAACAACCGCACTGATCTAGGGGTAGTTTTTTTGGACCTGGACAGGTTCAAGGGAATCAATGATTCTCACGGACATCTCGTCGGCAGCCAGCTCCTAAGCGAACTCGGAGCACTCATTCTATCGCTGATTAATCAATCTAATTCTTACGCTGTCCGCTACGGAGGTGATGAGTTTACGGTTATCCTCCCGGGTTACGACATGGAAAAATCCAGAGTTTTCGCCGAAAAACTCAGAAAAGAGATCGAAGGGTTCGTATTTATAGATAAAGCCGTACCGGGGGTTGTAAAGGCACTGAAAATAAAAGGGATAATAACCGCTAGCATTGGTGTGGCAACCTTAAAGACGAATATAAAGGAAAACAGCAAACCCAAGCAGATGCGTGAGGGACTTATAAAGGCCGCAGACCTTGCAATGTACTCTTCAAAACTAGCCGGAAAGAATTTCGTAACCGTTGCGCCGCCCATCAGAAAATCAAAGGTAAAATAATAAAACTCATAGCCACATGAGATCAGCTACAATAGAACTCGCTTATTTTTTCAACAACATACTGCTGCTGCTTTAATGTAAGGGCCGGATATATAGGAAGCGCAAGGGTTTCCTTAGCCGCCTTTTCAGTCTCAGGAAAATCGCCTTTCTTATATCCAAGCTCCTTGTAACACTTCTGTTCATGAAGCCCAAGTGGATAGTATATCTCCGAGCCGATATCATTCTTTGCTAGAAATGATCTCAACTTATCTCTTTTTTGTGTGCGTATAACGTACTGATTATATATGCTCTTGTACTCTTTTCCTATTAGAGGTAGTTCTACACAACAGCCAGCAAGCTCAAAATCTTTAAATAACCTGTCATAGTTCCTTGCGTTCCTTTGACGAGCCTTTGTCCATTTATTCAGTTTCTTAAGTTTCACTCTGAGTACAGCTGCTTGAAGTTCATCAAGACGACTATTAATACCTATGAGGTCGTGGTAATAACGCTTTCCACTCCCATGCACACGGAGTTTTCTTACTTTGTCGGCAAGTGATTTTTTCTTTGTTACTATCATACCCCCATCACCGAAGCAACCAAGGTTCTTAGTTGGGTAGAACGAATAGCACGCGATATCGCCGAGTGAGCCAACACGCTTACCTTTATACTCGGCACCTATTGACTGAGCGGCATCCTCAACAACAGGAATGCCGTACTTCTTAGCTGTCCTGTTTATTCCTGCCATATCAGCTGACTGACCATAGAGATGGACAGGCATGATTGCCTTAACACCTTTTCTGCTCTTCCTGAGCACTCGTGCAAGCGCCACCGGGTTCATATTGTATGTCACGGGATCAATATCTACAAAGACAGGAACCGCACCAAGAACACTTATAGCCCCTGCGGTAGCAAAAAAGGTATACGGGGTTGTTATAACCTTATCCCCCGGAGCCACATCAAGCGCCATGAGAGCTACCATTAATGCGTCGCTCCCGGACGCAACACCTATACCATAGGAGACATCCGAATACTTTGCCACTTCATCTTCAAGTGCCTTAACATTTGGGCC
>DAOVXI010000029.1 GCA_030636245.1 Deltaproteobacteria bacterium | reverse complement strand
GACGAACTTAAGGTCGGGGTCATTCACTATCGCCTTGACTCATTGGCGGATGAGCTGCACACGCACGCACGCGCAACATCAAGCGCCCTTATAAGCGCCGCGCTTATTATTGCCTCCACCCTCGGCGTTGTCTTTTATAAAGAGAGCACCGTCGGGCTCTTCGGCATACCGCTCCTATCCATAATAGGCTTCTCTTTCTCGGCCATATTCGCCCTGCGCGCAAGCCTTGCGGGCTTCAGGTCAAGAAGCAGTGATGCGGATAAGTAAAAACATATCAAGATGACAGAGGATAATAAAAAAACCCACTTCGGATACCGCGAGGCAAAAGAGAACGAAAAGCACGGCCTTGTCAAAGAGGTCTTCGACTCGGTCGCGTCAAAGTACGACCTCATGAACGATGTCATGAGCCTTGGCACTCACAGGCTATGGAAAAAATTTATCGCCGATAGGACCGGGCTCAATAAAGGTGAGTCGCTCCTTGACGTTGCCGGAGGCACGGCCGACATAGCTCTCCTCTGCAAGGACAAGGTCGGCGAGACCGGGCAACTCACCGTCTTCGACATAAACCATGAGATGCTGCTCAGAGGGAGAAGCAAGTGTATCGACCGGGGGGTACTTAAAGGCATGCGCTTCGTCTGCGGCGACGCGGAGTCGATACCCTTCCCTGATAACACCTTCCACGCTGTAACGATCGGCTTTGGAATAAGGAACGTCACTAACATACCAAAAGCGCTCAAAGAGATGACGCGTGTTGTAAAGCCCGGAGGAAAGGTTCTGTGCCTTGAGTTCTCGCACCCCGTAAATAAAAGTTTCGCTAAACTCTACGACCTCTACTCATTTTCATTTATCCCTGCCGCGGGAAAGCTTATAACAGGCGACCGTGACTCATACAGGTACCTTGCTGAAAGCATCAGGAAATTCCCCGCTCAGGATGAGTTCAAGACCATGATGGAGGAAGCCGGGCTCGCCATGGTCAAGTACAACAATTTATTCGGGGGCATCGCCGCCGTGCATGAGGGGGTAAAGTTTTGAGCGATAATGGCGATATCCTGGATAAAGCCTTAACGCTCCTTAAGTTACCGCTTAAGATCATGCCGGGCTGGATGCAGGCCATCGGCGCGGGAGGCGTAATATCCGCCATGGTGGAGGGCAACGAACGCTTCAAAAGACGTTTGCCTGAGCTTGAGGGAAAGCTCTTTCTCTTTTGCCCGACTGACACCAACAAAAGCTTCTGCATGACGATCAGGAACGGTGAGGCTACAATAATCCTTCATCCGGAAAGAGAGGTGGACGTTACCATGAAGGGCGAGATAAGGGTTCTGGCGGGGCTCCTTCTCGGACGCGTTGACCCTGACACCGTGTTTTTTACCAGAAAGCTTGAGATAACAGGCGACACCGCCGCCGCCATACTACTCAAAAATATCCTCGCCGACTTATAAGAAAAAAAGCGGTCGCTCCATACCCTCAATAAGCGTGAAACGATTTTCATGGCCCATTTGAAAAATTCTCGCCGACCTCTAAACAACAAGACTCCGCATCAAACATATTTAAGGGCACCAAATTTCTTTTCCTTACTATTTGAAAAACCCTCTTTTTATTGACAAAAAATCACCTTTCAAATATACTCAAACCATATGGCAACCAGCATAAAATTCAGAAATGTCTACTCGTTATATGACGAAATGGACGCCGGAATTATCGAGAGCCTTCTTGAGGAATACAACATCGTCTGCGTTATAAAAGGGGTCGAGAGCTTCGCAGAGGACTCGATGGACAGGAAGGACGCATACACAAAGTATATAGCCGTGGAGGCCGAGAAGGCTGATACAGCAATAGCCATTATAGAGGATGCGATAGAGAGCGGACTAATCTCCAGAGAAGGCGCTTTCAGTAAAGTCTTTGCATAGTAAGACTCGCCCAATAATAACCGATAAAGAACAAGATGACAGTACCTGAAAAAGATCTTGAGACCGCCAGAGAGAAAGTTAAAAGCTCAAGGAGTGTTGTCGTTCTTAGCGGCGCGGGCATCTCGTCAGAAAGCGGTGTACCGACCTTCAGGGGCTCCGGCGGGCTTTGGCAGGGAAGACGCGCCGAAGAGCTTGCAACCCCCGAGGCTTTTGAGAGTGAGCCGAAGCTCGTCTGGGAGTTCTATGATTGGCGCAGATCCGTACTTAAAGAGGTAAAGCCAAACCCCGGTCACTTTGCCCTTGCCGAGCTTGAAAAACTGAAAAAAGACTTCACCCTTATAACCCAGAACGTCGACGGACTGCACGAAGAGGCCGGGAGCAAAAATATACTTGAGTTACACGGGAATATATGGCATTTAAAGTGTACCGTTTGCAACGCGAAAAGCAGGAACACTGACGTACCCATAAGTATCCTGCCATACTGCGAGTGCGGAGGGTTGCTTCGCCCCGACATAGTCTGGTTCGGCGAGTCTCTTGATGAAAATATTTTGAACAAGGCATTCTCAAAGTGCTCATCTTGCGATATAATGTTTGTAGTAGGAACAAGCGCCGTGGTTCAGCCGGCCGCCTCGCTGGGGCCACTGGCTAAAAGAGGCGGCGCATTTGTTATAGAGATAAACCCGGAGCCGACACCTTTAACGGATGCTGTCGACTTGGCCATCACCGGCAAATCGGGAGAGATATTACCTCAACTGATCTAAGATACACATACTATAATATTATGCACACGGAGGGCGAATGAAAGTCTTTAGCAGCACGATCAGGCTTAACAGCAAAGAAAAAACAGAGGAGTTAAGGATAACCGACCAGGTAGAGGCGGTTATCATGCAAAGCGGCGTCGAGGAAGGCAGCGTGCTTGTTTTTACCGGACACACTACCGCCAGCATACACTTAAACAACGCCGACCACGAGCTTGAAAAAGATTTTCACGATTTTTTGAACGAACGTATTCCAAACAAACCTTCATACAAACACAATAAGGGCGAGTACGGAAGGAACGCTGACGCGCATCTCAAGGCCGTCATAGTCGGCAACAGCGTTACCGTACCCATAACAAGAGGCCGCATCGCGCTTGGCCAGTGGCAGATGATATACTTCTCCGAGTTCGACGGACCGAGAAGCAGACTTGTCTCGGTCAAGGTCACGGGCAACTAGGCTACGGCTCTGTAGCCAAAGCTCCCTTGCTTAAAACAAAATGAGAATTTCCGGAGGATCGAACAAAGGCAGAAAACTTGCCGCCTTCACCGGCAAAGCCATTCGGCCCACACCGGACAAGGTGCGCCAGGCTGTCTTCAACATTACCGGTAGCCTTGGACACGAGTACAAGAACATACTTGATATCTTTGCGGGCACCGGAGCTATGGGGCTTGAGGCCCTAAGCAGAAGCCACCTTGAAGAAGCGCACTGTGTTTTTGTTGATTCTGACCCAAAGGCCGCAGAGGTAATAAGGAAAAACATCGGAACCTGCAAAGAAGAAGATCGCAGTGAAGTGCTCACAGCGGACGCGCTTAAAGCGATAAGCATACTCGCAAATGACAAACGCACCTTTGAGCTTGTTGTGATGGACGCGCCCTACAATAACGAAGAGCTTACGAGCAAGGTCCTTCTGGCGCTATCGAAAAGCAGCATACTCTCAAGCGAGGCTTTGATAATTTGCGAGACCTCACTTGAGGTAGAGCTTCAGGAAACGCAAGGCCTGCAGCTACTCAAGGAAAAAGCCTACGGAGATACGAAGGTATCATTCTTTTTAAAGGATAAGGATTAAAGCATTGCCAAAACATATAGCGATATATCCGGGAACCTTCGACCCGATAACAAAGGGACACCTCGATATAATAAAGAGGAGTCTTCATCTATTCGACGAGCTTATAGTGGCCGTGGCCGGAGGCGGAGGCGGAGGCGCGAGCAAGACCCCTCTTTTCAGTGTCGAGGAACGCATTGATATGATAAAGAACGAAACAAAGGAATTTGAGCGCATAAGAGTTGAGAGCTTTAGCGGACTCCTCGTAAACTACGTTAAGGAAAAGGGAGCATCGACCGTGATAAGAGGCCTCCGCGTTATGTCGGATTTCGAGTACGAGTTCCAGATGGCGCTCACGAACAGAAAGTTAGCCCCTGAGATAGAAACGATCTTTATGATGACAGCCGATGAGTTCGCGCCTGTAAGCTCACGCTTCATAAAAGAGATCGCGCGGCTAGGCGGCGACACCATCGACTTTGTCACCCCTTACGTAAAAGAGCAGCTCAAAAAAAAGAACGGATAATATTATGACGATAGAGATAAGCAAAAAGATCCAAGGCCTTCCCGAAAGCCCCACCCTTGCCGTAACAGCCAGGGCTAAAGAGCTTAAGGCAGAAGGAGCGGACATCATAAGTTTCAGCGCCGGTGAACCGGACTTCGACACCCCCAAGGAGATAAAGCGGGCCGCTATACAAGCCATAGAAGCAGGGCATACAAAGTACACCCCTGTTGGCGGCATAAACGAACTTAAGGACGCGATAATCGAGAAACTTAAGATCGATCACAATATCGCCTACACAAGGGAAGAGATCTTGGTCTCCTGCGGTGGCAAGCACTCCTTCTATAACCTCTGCCAGGCGCTCTTGAACCCGGGGGACGAAGTGATAGTTCCATCACCCTACTGGGTCTCTTACCCTCCGATGATCCAACTCGCTGACGGAGAGGCAAAGATACTCACGACGACCGAAGCTACCGGCTTTAAGGTAACCCCAAAGTCATTTAAGGACGCCATAGGAGAAAGAACAAGGGCTATCGTTATAAACAGCCCCTCGAACCCGACCGGAGCGGCATATACCTCTAGCGAGATAGCGGAGATAGCAAAGGTAGCTGTTGAGAATGAAGTACTTATAATCTCGGACGAAATCTATGAGAACATATACTACGGCGACGACAAGATAGTCTCGGCCGCCTCAATATCAGAGGAGGCCAAGGCCATTACCATTGTTCTTAACGGCGTATCAAAGGCCTACTCAATGACCGGGTGGCGTATCGGCTACGCCGCCGGACCCAAGGAACTTATCTCTGCCATGACCCGTGTTCAGAGCCAATCGACATCAAACCCGGCAAGCGTTAGCCAGTGGGCGTCGGTCGAGGCACTCAAGGGACCAAAGGACAAGATAGATAAAATGACGAAACTCTTCAAGTCAAGACGTGACCTTATGGTGAGCGGATTAAATGATATAGAGGGTATAAAGTGTCTCGTTCCTGACGGCGCGTTTTATGTATTCGCCGATGTCTCAGAGCTTTACGGGAAAAAATTCGAGGGCAACACTATCAATAACTCTATTGAACTATCGAAGTTCCTGCTTGAGAGTGCCGGCGTTGCGGTTGTTCCTGGAAGTGCCTTCGGAGATGACGACCACGTGCGCTTAAGCTACGCCTGTGGTGATGATGATATAAAAAATGGTATCAATAAGATCAAAGAGGCTGTCTCAAGACTTTCCTGAAACTCACTTCAGGATTATCATATAAAATCACTTCACCAAAGCACTTCAGAAACGCACACTATGGCACAACTATTTAAAACAACCCCGCCGATCTTATTTTAAGGCAACTGAGAATAACCTGCCAAAACTTTCCAGAAGATGAACAGTAAGGCTTAACTATCTAAAACAACCTCGCCAATCTTATTTTAAGGCAACTGAAAACAGCTTATCAAAACATTCCGCAGACACACAATATAGTGTAGCTATCTAAAAAACCTCGGCCTCGAATGTGTAGACCTCTGTTTCACCTTCCCTCCATGCGCCCTCATAAAGACCGGCCTTGATGCATGTCTCGTCCAAGAAGGTATCGCGGTCGAAACCATGCTCAGTTGCCACCTGCGGAAGAAGCACCCCGCGTAACAGACCTTTTACAACATAAAGCCCGTGACGGCCAACCTCTATATCTTCAAGATCAGTAACTCTCTTCATGGGCGTTAATGCGGATATCTCAACCTCTATCTCCTTAAGCTCGTCTTCAGTGACCGGGTTAAAGCGTGAATCAGTACTGCAGGCGGCCACCGCCATCTCTCTTACGACCTCAAAAAGAGGTTTTTCCGGATCAAAAACACCGATGCAACCCCTGAGCCTTCCCCTGACCTTCAGGGTCACGAAAGCTCCTCGCTCTTCGTTAAGTGCAACTGATCGCTCCGAAGAGACTGTGTACTCCTCACCCCTCACATGCTTTTCCACGGCAAGTTTTGCTATGCTCTTAAGCTCTTCTTTTTCCTTGATGCTAAGCAATTTAAGCTCCTTTTTGTTATAATTATATCATAGAGTTCTTCGAGGTAAAACCGCCATCGTTATTTTGTTGCATTACAAAATCGTTATGGCTAATATATAGTACTTTATCGTAGCAACAGGGAGGGTATATTTTGAAAAGCAAAGCAGAGCTCTCGGAAGAGATACGTAAACTTCTCAAAGAGAGAAACGCTATAATGCTCGCGCACAACTACCAGCGTGACGAGGTTCAGGAACTTGCCGACATAAGCGGCGACTCACTGGGTTTAAGCCAGAGCGCGGCCGAGAGTGACGCGGAGGTTATTGTTTTTTGCGGTGTACACTTTATGGCTGAGAGTGCCGCGATACTCGCCCCTGAAAAAACCGTCATACTGCCTCGGATGGACGCGGGCTGTCCCATGGCGGATATGATAACCGGCGAGCAACTCAGGGCAGAGAAGGAAAAACGCCCTAACGTTCCGGTTGTCGCCTACGTCAACACGACCGCGGAGGTAAAGGCTTACAGCGACATATGCTGCACATCGGCAAACGCACTCAAGGTTGCCGAGTCCGTGGACTCGGATGAAGTATACATGGTGCCTGACCGTAACCTCGCTCAGTACACAGCCCGCTTTACCGATAAGAAGATAAGCTGGTGGGACGGCTATTGCCCAACCCATGAGAACCTCACTGCGGCTGATGTTAAAAAAGCCAAAGAGGAAAACCCCTCGGCTCTGTTTATGTGCCACCCCGAGTGCAGTCCCGAGGTGATCGATATGGCTGATCACGTTTGCTCAACATCGGGTATGTATAAATACGCAAAAGAAAGTGAAGCGAAAAGTTTTATAATAGGCACAGAGATGGGTATCCTCTACAGGCTCAGAAAAGATAACCCCGATAAGGAGTTCATCCTACCCTCGCAAAAACTAATATGCCCCAACATGAAACTTATTACGCTCGAGGATGTACTGCAAAGTTTAAAGGAAATGAAGAACATTGTGACTGTACCTGAGGATATAAGGAAAAAAAGCTTAGTAGCCCTTAATAAGATGCTTAAGGTGCCCAGAGACTAACACCTAACCTGCTTTAAAGATCAGCTTGTACCCACCAAGCTCTATCTCGTCTCCATCACGAAGCACCTTCTCTGTAATCTTTTCGCCATTCACCTTAACAGCGGAGAGACCTCCCTTTTTAATAAGCTTATACATGTTCTTACCGCGAATTATAGATGCGTGCCGTTTGGCGACCCTCATCCCGTCAAGCTTAATGTCCGACTCGTCGTCTTTTCCGATAGTAGTTATAGATAAAAGATATATTTGCTCACCTTCGGGAAGCACAATATGCGCCCCGCTCTGAACCTCTCCCGTTATCTCCTCCAGGACATCATCCGGCAAGGGCTCAGCATAGATGGTTTGACTTGCAAGGTCCTGTTTTAGATCCAATATTTTCTCAGGCACCTCTGTGTCTGCATCAAGCTCCTCACTACCGGGATCAACATAGCGAAGCTTAAACTTCCTTATGGTAAGCTCATCACCGCTGTTTAGATCCTTATGCTCTATCCTTACACCATTAAAGAAAGTTCCGTTAGCACTCTCTTTATCCTCCATGACCACCTTGTCCTCTAATTTTCTTATGACGGCATGCTGCCTTGAGACACCGGCCTCATCAAAGGTTATGGTGCAGCTGCTTTCCCTACCAATGGTTATCTCATCGGTGAGCGAGAACTTTCCAAACGAGGTGCCGTCTTCCAAGAAAGCTTCAACATACGGGCCGGCTTCTTCCACCGTGCCGCCACCATAAACACTTATAACACCTTCTGTAGGAATATGGCCCGAGTCCTCTGCAGGCACAACGGTCGTTCCTGTATATATCTCCGCGTTTACGTGCTTGCCTTCGGGAAGGTTGTAGCCATAGAGAAGAAGCCTGTCCAGAGGGGAGCCCTCATGCCCACCTTGCTTCTGAAGAAAAGTATAGACAGCTCGACCCTTAATAAATATCGCAAAGCCCCAATCCTTCTCCAGATTAAGCGCCATGACCACATCCATCGCCTGACCCTCGATCTTTTTCAGGACATCCTCAAGATTGACGACCTCTGTTGAGAATGTCTGGCTCGGCTTATGCGACAGACGCACCAGCATGCATAAGAGAAGTTTTTTATCGGCCTGAAAGAGACATATGTCAACGCTACCCTTGCTCTTGTACCAATGAAAGAACTCGGTCACTGTCGTCACCTTCCTGACCCCTGAGCCCACAACGGCCCCGCTATAGAGCTCTCCGCCGAGGATAAAAAGATAACGGTTAATCGTGCCGTCATTTGCGAGAAGATAGCCGTCTGCCACCTCACTTGATATCTTTTTAAAGAGATCATCAAGCCTGTCAAAGGAATATCCTTTTTCACAAAAAAGTTGTTTAGCTTCTGATACCTGCATATAACCTCGTTAATATTTTTTGATCCGGCAAAACTACATCCTTATAAGTACAACACTTATGTTGTCTGTTCCACCGTTATCGTTAGCACTCTCTATTAACGCTATAACCCCTCTTGTTAGATCATTAGTGCCATGTTCAACAACAAGCTTACATATAGCATCATCATCTACCATTCCGCTCAAACCATCCGAGCACAAAAGGATCATATCATTCTTTTTGTACTCATGCCTTAAGAGATCCACCTCTACATCTTCATCCTGACCCATGGCACGAGTTATAACATTCCTTACGGGTGAGGTGCGTGCCTCGTCCCTTGTTATCGCACCTATCGCGACCTGCTCTTCAACAAGGCTGTGGTCTGTCGTCAAACGCTCTATCGCTGTGCCGCTTATACGGTAGCTGCGGCTATCACCTACATTAGCGGTAAAAAAACAATTCTTCCCGAATATGACGGCGTTTACGGTCGTACCCATTGACTTGCATCCGGACATGCTTTGCCCAAGCTCCCAAACCGCCTTGTTCGCGAGCTCAAGGGCCGCCTTGAGCTCACCCCCGGGGTCGTCCTTGAGCCTGCCCTTGCTCTTTGAAATCTCAAGCTTTCCTCTTATGACCTCAACGACCGTCTGGCTGGCAACGTCGCCGCAGCTATGACCTCCCATGCCGTCGGCCACAATGTATAGACCAAGGTCGTCATGGGCAAGCACGCTGTCCTCGTTCGCCGACCTCTTCCTTCCTACGTCTGTTGCGCTACCTGAGCTGATCGCCATACTTATTTTATTACCACCTTATAGCGCCTTAAAACTCGCGGACTTTTTACTCCGAGACCAACTTTATTATTTGAGCTGATCGCCGTACTTATTTATGCACCACCTTATAGCGCCGGCGAACTCGCCGGCCTTCTGAAAACGTTCATCCGGGTTCTTTGAAAGCGCCTTATCAATGAGCGCCTGAGCGAACTCGGGGAGCCCTTCTCTTTTTTCCTTCAACAACGGGTGCGGCTTGTTCGTTATATTGTACATTATATTGGCTATGCTTTCCCCATGAAAAGGTTTCGCGCCGCTCATTAACTCAAAGAGCACGACCCCCAGGGAGAAAATATCGGTCCTGCCGTCAACATGATCTCCGGCCACCTGCTCCGGGCTCATATAGCTTGGGGTGCCCATAATAGTGCCGGTCTTTGTGTGAGATGTGTCCTGAATTTTTGCGATACCAAAATCCGTTACCTTGATCTCGCTCTTTTTGGTGACCATTATGTTCGCGGGCTTTATGTCTCTATGGATTATCCCGTGCGTATGAGCGAACTCAAGAGCATCGGCCACCTTTGCAACCACCAGGAGAGCGTCCTTTGGCTTTAAGAGCCTATCCTGTGTGGTCCAATCTTCAAGGTCCTTGCCGTCTATGAGCTCCATCGCGATATAGGCAAGGTTGCCGTCCTCGCCGACATCAAATATCGTGAGTATGTTTGGATGGTTCAATGTCCCGGCGCTCTCGGCCTCACGGAAGAACCTTTCCTTCAGTGGTGTTATCATCTTCTCGTCAACCTCATCAAAGTTGACGGTCTTTATGGCGACCTGACGGTTTATCTTGGGGTCTTTCCCGAGATAGACAACACCCATAGCGCCCCTGCCGAGTTCTCTGATAACCTCGTAGCGGCCAAGGGTCGGCGTCTCTCCACTTTCTCTTATTATCGTGGACCTGCCTCCCTTTATGCTTACCGCTCCGCCTCCGCCCTCAACACTTAACCGCTCTATCCTCTCCTTTATGTCCTTATACTTTACATCGCCTATTCTCTCATAGACGCTTTTCGCCTGAGCAAAGTTCCTCTTCTTTTCAAAGTCGAGGCCGAGGTTATACAGCACCTCTTTTAGCTCCTCTGTTACGGAGATGTTCTTATACTTCTCATAAGCCATCTCAAGCATGCCCTTGCCCTGGAATGTCAGGCCGAGAAGTTTGTTCGCCTCGTCGCTCTCGCTCTCGGCTTCCCTCTGCGCCCTCTCGGTGAACCAAACCTTCTTGCTCGTAAGAGCGAGATAGTTAAGCAGAACCAAGACGGCCGGGTGCGTAAGCTCAACCCACATGTTCATTGCCGTGAATGCATAAACAGAGCCCCCGATGCAACCCAGGAAGAGAACTCCGGAAACCACCGTACCCACTACAGATGAAAAACGTGATATGACAACCGTTGTTATAAAGCCCACAAAGATCATTGATGCAAGCCCCGCGAGCCAGTACCAGACAGGCTTAATAATAACGGAACCTGAAAGTATGTTCTCTATGACCGTCGCCTGACGCGCAACCGAGGAGTAGAGAGGTTTCATGGGGGTTGGCGAAAGATCTCCGAAACCGATATCGGTCACGCCGATAAGAACTATCTTATCCTTGAAGGCACTCTTCTGTACCTTGTCGTTATAAACATCAAAAAAGGAGTACACCGGAAAGGACGACTCGGCGCTGAAGTAGTTAATAAGCACCCCGAGGTTAGCGTCCGGCCTTATCTCAGTTGTGCCGAACCTCAGCACCCCCTCGTCGGGCCTCAGGTCCACGCTCACCTCCTCTGCGTCCAGACCGAGATAACTCCGTGCGACCGACAAGGCAAAGCTCGGATAGTACTCATCTCCGTACTTTATAAGAAGCGCTTCCCAACGGTCTATTCCGTCGGGGTTTGTCCATGTGAACCTGTTCATATGACCAAGGCTCTTTGCCTTTAAAGAAAGTTTTTCAATGGGATAAAGAGCGCTCTCGGCCCTGTACGGATAAAAATAAAGCTCCTCCCTGGCCGGCTCTATCGCGCCTATTGATGTATCAAGGGCAAAGGAAGGAAGGTCCTTTGGTTTCTTTATTATTCCGCTTCCAAGGTTAAAGGCATATGGAAGGACAACGTTTGAACCATAGCCCATGGCATGTTCAAGCTTAAGGTCATTATCAAGCCCCTTCTCCACCCTTGCCATCTTCTTGAGAAAGCTTTTCCCCTCCTTTGTCTTGGAGATCGAGCTTGAGGTAAACTTACTTCTCAATTCGCCTATAACGTCAAGCCCGGTGCTCTCTTCAGGCTCCGAGAAGAGTATGGTCATACCCGTGACCGCCGCCCCGGCATCCTTCAAGGTAACGATCATCTTCGCGACCTTGTCACGCGACCATGGCCAACGCCCAAGTTTGGCGATACTCTCCGAGTCGATAGCAACTATGGCTATGCGCTCCTTGTCGTAAGTCTCCGAGAAGAGCTTCATCCTAAGGTCATAGCTCTTAAGCTCTATGGCCCCGAGAAATCCGCCGGAGGTATTAACATTTAAAAGAAATAAAATAGAGATAACAAGCGTTAGGATAACGCCTATTGTCCAGTTAGGTATGCGGGCTAATGCTTTTTTCTTAAGTGCCACGTTAAGTTTTCCAAAACACCATGGAAGATTTTATTTTTCACTATCAGGCGGCGCAACATCATAGAGCTCTTTAAGTATCTCCAAGGCTCCGTCCCTGAGCAAACTCTCTGCAAGTGTTACCCCAAGCTCTTCGGCAGAACCAATGCCGCCCTCAACACCGCTCTTTATCACACGGCTTCCGTCAACAGAGGCTACAAGCCCGGATAGTGTGAGCTTATCGCCTTCGGTTACGCCGTAAGCCGCTATAGGGACTTAGCACCATCCCAACAGACACTTTAACAGAGCGCGCACCGCTTTGACGGCGTGTGCCGTTAGAGCATGATTCAGAAAGAACACGAT
>DAOVXI010000043.1 GCA_030636245.1 Deltaproteobacteria bacterium | reverse complement strand
GATCGTCTTGGATGAGGTTTATGGTATTGAATCCAGTGCTTTTGCAAATGACAGAAAACCCGCAATAAACTACACGGACTTCCCTGTTGTTAAAACACATGAGTTGCCTGACAGGCTCGTTCCCTCTGACCCGGAGATACCTGCGGTATATATTGTCCGCGACGGCCGTGACGCGCTGGTCTCAATTGCACACCACAGAAAAGATATCATAGCGCCGGGAACTAACTTTAATGATAACCTTAGGACAGCCATACTTGCCAAGGAGGATAGCCACTTTGGCGGTTGGAGCAACAATGTAAACAACTGGCTAAAACGAGCATCTATTGTTATAAAGTTTGAAGATCTCATCGTTAACCCCATAGAAACCATTGAAAAGATCCGCCCCTTAATCGACCTGCCCGAACCACAACTTGAAAAACTGCCAAGTTTCGGTGAACTAAAAAATACATCCTTCAAGTACATCAGCAGTAACAGCAAGCTAAACGCAGATGAACTAAGTAGAAAATTTTTCAGACGTGGCAAGGTGGGCGCTTGGAAAGAAGAGATGCCGGAGGAGCTACAAAGACTCTTCTGGAAGATCCACGGCAAAACAATGATCGAGCTGGGCTATGAAGATAAAATTCCGGAATTTCCAAAACAGGGTATCCTTAACTCGCTTACAAACTTACTTAGAAGACGTTAAGTCAATAGAGCACAAACCGCAAATACAAGTTACGAATCTTATTTAACTCCGGCATATTCTTTTTCTTTTTTTTAGCGGTCTATGCGCTTTACGTTTTTCTACCTCGTAGAGGCCAGAACCTTCTACTTATTGCCGCCAGCTATTCTTTCTATCCCTACTGGAATTATAGATTTCTTATCCTTATTTTCGTTGCAGATTTTTTTGTATGTCCTGGTACAAAAGTAGCACAGCCGATGTGGCCGCAAGGGCTGAGCTGATCTCAGGCGCAGCTCCGTTGTTAAGCCAAACAGTACCCTTATTTATAACCTCTACCGCTCCCATAGGGCGACCCTCGATCTGGAAGATATAGCCCGTCGGATCACTCAATGGCAGGGGAGTTGAGTCAAGCTTATGTGTCGCTGATATCTTGATCTGAGTGGTGCCATACATCATCACGCCTTGCAGTGCCGTCTCACCGGCATTAGCAGACTGCGACAAGAGAAGCCTTGAGATATTCTCGTTGCCTTCCTGCTTCAGGATGCACGCCAGTTGCTTATTGGATGAGAACTCTATACCAAAGCCCCCTCCGAACAAGCCTTCCGTTTCTAACTGACTCCAGTCAGCCCCCGTGGCGCATCGCACCTCCCAGGTGGCGTGGCCCGACTCACTGACCCTGAACTCATATTTTTGCTCTGCTTCGGAAGCACTGAATTCAGTATTTCCTTCCGATATCGACCATCCCTTCCCTTTGGTCCAACCCCGGTTAATATCGTTAACTTGATAGACTCCAAAATTAAGTGGCTTACCAAAGATCAAAGCTGAACGCCCTTCAACGATCATTTCGCTGGCCCCGCTCTTTAAATCCTGAGGCAGCGCCATGTGCGCCACCTGGCATCCGCTCAGCAAAAGCCAGATCATTATCAAAGCACCACAATAAGTACCTATTGTCTTCATTCTTTACCTCCTTATCGATACTGAATATCTGTCGACCTGCATCATATCACAATTATTATTTACCACTCCACATTAGTTATATCATATCTGGTTGATGTTGTTGTTTTGACAGAATAAGGTGGTTTAGCCTAGGTGGACATAACCCACCATTAAGAATTCTGCAGGACCCACCTTTTTTGCACTTAAAACTACCTATTAATATTGAATTCTTAATACCAATAGCATTGTTTTTTTATAACAGATGTTTAAGGAAATAGTTTCTAAAATTTTAAATCTATGATAGCATACAAAAATAACATCATTGATATGCAACTTCATTTTCAAGGGTCAATAAGATAACAATAGGGGTGAAAATGAATAAAATTAAATGCATATCGCTTAATGTTTTTGGGCTTTTGCTTTGCGGAGTAATTTTTTGGGTCGACGCCTTCACCCTGATAAGTGCCGCAAGCGGAATGCCATATGTGGTTGCCATACTCATATCCATATGTACCCCACAAATACGTTGCATCATCTCACTGGCCACCTTATGCAGTCTTCTCACGATACTAGGGTATTTCCTTTCCCCCGAAATCGTAGAGCTATGGGATGCGTCTGCTCACCGTTTTCTAACGCTTTGTGTCATATGGGTCACAACAGGTATTGTTGTAGGCTACAAGCGGATAGAGGAAAACTTAAAGGAGGCCAAGAAGACTTACCAAAGCATGTTCCTTAATTCACAGGCGGGATTGTCACGCACCAAACTCACGGACGGAAAGTTTCTAGAGATCAACGACCGCCTTGTCGAAATGTTCGGCTATGACGACACTGAGGATTTCAAAGCCAACTACTCTGCAATCAAGTGCTACGCTGACGAAGGGGAACGCGAAAGGCTTATGGGTCTGCTAAAAATGAGCGGCACCGTTGATAACTTCACAACCAGAGCACTGCGAAAAGACGGCTCCGTATTCTGGATACAGTTATGTGCGCGCGTGAATCAAGAACAGGGCTTTATCGACGTTGTTTCTCTTGACATAGATGAACTTAAATTAGCCGAAGATAAGCTTTTCAAAAACAAAGAGAAGCTTCTCAGGCTTAACGAAGATCTCCACCAGCTTATTAGCGAGACCGCCAGAATAGAAGACAAAGAGAGAAAACAATACTCCGAGATACTCCATGATGTCATAGGACAAAACCTTGTTCTGATAAAGATGAACCTTGAAAGCGGCTTGGAGGAGTGCTGTCCGCATGAAATAGAAGGACACGCCGCTATTTCTAAAGCCTTTTTATTGCTTCAAGATACCATTGAAAAGACACGCTCCATAACCACCGAACTTTACCCCTCTATCCTTGACAATAATGGTCTCGTAAGCGCCCTTGAGTGGTACAAACAGAATGTTCTGGAAACTATGGGAATAAGTGTCAACCTTGACCTTGACGAGACCGTGGAAGAGTTGACACAACGCTCTAAACGAACCATCTACCGTCTTATAAAAGAGTGTTTGCAAAACATTATTAAGCACGCTGAGGCATCAAACGTTTTTGTTACCTGCCACCCCGACTCTGGTATGTTTAAGTTGTCTATAACGGATGACGGGGTCGGCTTTGACGAAAAAGAAACTGACACCAAACATGGGCTGGGCTTACTAATGATGCGCGAGCAGGCCGTATCGTTAGACGCGGAGTTCAATATACACTCTCAGACGGGTAAAGGCACAGCGGTTTCGGTTACCATACCTTTTCAGCAGTAGCAACAAAGATAAAGGGGATAACAATGCCAAAGAAAAAAGTAAAAATATTTATTAAACAATTACAAGGTTTATAAACCATCTGGCTCCTGACCAACATATAAAATCAGTCTAATGGACAAATGAATGACTTGTGGTATTCTTAGATATATTAAATTATTTTAATCTTTAATATATACTCTTGATTAGCAGTATGCGCGGTATAATATTCTTTATCAATATATAGATCCCTCAACTAGTTTACGGTGATAAATCATTAGTATCAGAGCTAAGATATTTTATGTTTGCTTGCTTATAGCCCTTATTCCTCTGGGTACTGCTTCGTTTATCTCCATTTACAACTTTCAGAACATCTTCGAAAATTCGATCGGATCAAACCTTTCACGCCTAGCCCAAGAAAAAGCTCATACGATAGACCTTGTAATAAATGAGAGGATCAACGAGGTGAAAAATCTGGCTTCGTTGGATTACGTGAAAAATACTGTCCGTGAATACAACCTTAAACAAAGCACTCAAGATAACATTATGCGCATCAACGAAGCATGGATTGACGCCAAGGGTCAGACAGAAGATGCCAGGGAGATCTTAAACAACGATCTTTCCGTCTTTATTAAGAGTTATCAGAGTAATGACACATTGAGGTATGGAGATATAATTGTAACCGATGCTCGCGGAAGAACGATTGGAATGACAAAAACCCTGACAGACTACTTTCAGGCAGACGAAGGCTGGTGGGAACTAACTTATAATAAAGGCAAGGGCAGTGTCATCCTGGAGAACAGGGGCTTTGATGAGAGCATCGGCACCCTGGTCCTTGGGGTTATTGCCCCCATAATTGACGGTGATAAAGTTATCGGTATCTTTAAGATAAACTATAAGATCAAAGAACTCCTTGATATCGTATCCCAGTTACCTCTTGGAAAAACCGGTGAGAACCTCTTGATCAATTCGCAAGGAGATATAGTTATCCATAGCTCTTCCTCGCCAAAAAAAAATAGGATCGATTATAAAAAATATTTTTTAGAGCATCGATCGCTCGAGTGGTTCGAAAATACCGACCAATTCAATACATCTTTGGGTGCATATGCTCCGCTCAAGAATAATATCTTTACCAGGATAAAGGATGAGAGCTCTAAAAAAGGGGTCTCGGGCGAGGAATGGATGCCATTCGTGTGGCATGTCGTAGTAACGGTTGACAAGGTCGAGGCCTTTACTCCGATCAACAGAGTAACGATCTTACTGATAGGCATTACTGGCCTGGTTATCCTTGCTGTCATAGCACTAAGTATTATTTTATCAAAATTTCTTTCGCGCCCCATAGAAAAGCTCAAATTAAGTACGCATAACCTTGCCGAAGCGCAACGACTTGCCCATATTGGAAACTGGAACTGGGACATGGTTACGGGTGACCTTACCTGGTCCGACGAGGTATATAAGATATTCGGCCTTAAGCCCCAGGAGTTCGATGCTACCTATGATACTTTCCTGCGTATCGTGCACCCTGAGGACAGAGACCTTGTTGTAAGTAAGGTAAATAGCGCGGTAAAAGATGATGAGCCTTATGATATACAACACCGCATAGTGCTTCCTGACGCAACGACGCACATTGTCCATGATGTGGGAAAGGTCTTTCGAGATCAAGAGGGCAAACCGCTCAGGATGGTTGGGACGGTTCAGGACATAACCGAAGTAGTAAAGGCCGAGGAAAAGATACGCAAGCTATCACGGGCCATAGAACAGAGTCCTGCAATGGTCGTAATCACGGATCTGCAGGGGAGGATCGAGTATGTCAATCCCGAGTTTACCAGGGTAAGCGGTTATACATTCGATGAGTCGATAGGAAAAACCCCCGACATATTAAAATCCAGCCACACCACGGAGGAGGAGTACAAGGCCCTATGGAAAACTATCACCTCAGGCGAGGTATGGGAAGGCGAATTTTTTAACATCAAAAAAGACGGTATGCATTACTGGGAATCCGCGCTCATCGCACCTATAAAGAACGATGCCGGAGTGATCACACATTTTGTAGCGGTCAAGCTTAACATAACCGAGCGCAAGAAGGCCGAAGAGGCTCTCTCTCAAAAGAAAACCGAGCTCCTTGAGCTCAACAATGAACTCCACCAGCTCATAACAGAGACCTCACGAATAGAGGACAGAGAGAGAAAGCGATTCTCTGAAATACTCCATGATGTCATAGGTCAAAACCTTGTTCTGATAAAGATGAACCTGGAGAGAGGTTTGGAGGTGTACCCTCCGGATGATAAAGAAGGAAGCAGCGCTATCTCTAAAGCCTTTTCGCTACTTCAAGACACCATTGAAACGACGCGCTCCATCACCACCGAACTTTACCCTTCTATCCTCGATAGTAAAGGTCTCATACCCACCCTTGAGTGGTATAAAGAGAATGTTATGGAAAACATGGGAATAAATATCAACCTCGATATTGATATGAGCGTAGAGAAATTGAAAGAACACTCCAAACGGACCATCTACCGCCTTATAAAAGAATGCTTACAGAACATTATTAAACACGCAGAGGCATCAAACGTTTATATTGCCTGCTACACCGATGATGATATGCTTAGGTTGTCTATAACGGATGACGGGGTCGGCTTTGACGAAAAAGAAACTGACACCAAACATGGGCTGGGTTTACTAATGATGCGCGAGCAGGCCGTATCGTTAGACACGGAGTTAAATATACACTCTCAGGCAGGTAAAGGCACAGAGGTTTCGTTTACCATACCTTTTCAACAGTAGCGACAAAGATAAAGGGGATAACAATGCAAAAGAAAAAAGTAAAAATATT
The DNA here is from genome assembly GCA_030636245.1 of Deltaproteobacteria bacterium. Taxonomy (GTDB): domain Bacteria; phylum Desulfobacterota; class GWC2-55-46; order GWC2-55-46; family DRQE01; genus DAOVXI01. The sequence goes on along the minus strand of DAOVXI010000043.1, from coordinate 4,013 downwards.
TATTGTGGACGACCATCCCCTTATGAGGGAAGGCATAAAGAACATCTTAATTAAGAATTCCACATACACAGTTATTGGTGAAGCAGAAAACGGTGAAGAAGCATTGAACGGCATAAACAAGCTGAGACCCGATATCGTTTTTATGGATATCGGCATGCCCAATATGAACGGTCTGGAGGCTGCCAAGCGGATCACCAAGGAATTCCCTGAGACAAAAATCATAATGCTCTCCATGCACTCTGAGCAGCACCATGTGATGGATGCCTTAAAGGCAGGGGCCATGGGTTATGTGCTAAAAGGTTCCGACTCCTCTGAGGTTCTGGAGTCGGTGGAGAAGATCATGGATAATAAAAGATATATAAGCCCCGCCATAGAAGACCAGGTTTTCAATAATCTTGTGAAGGTAGCACAAAAAGAACAAGTCACGGAACCCTTTGACAGCCTCACCAGCCGGGAAAAAGAGATCCTTAAGCTCTTGGCCCTAGGAGTGAAGAACGAAGATATCGCGAATAAGCTCTTTATCTCCTCTCATACAGTCAAGTCCCATAGAACCAACATCATGAAAAAACTCGACATACATGACCTAAGTGGACTTACAAGAATAGCCTTACAAAAAGAGCTTATCGAAACATGATCTATGAAATTTCTTATTAGATAACGGTCTGTTGCACTTCCCATATCTTCAACCTTTATTCACACTACCTTAGAACGCTACCCTACCTATCACCCGAAAGTACTACTATAGTACTACTGTATTCATGTGAGCCCTATCTAATGACGCACCATTTAAAACATCCATCATTCAATTTACAAAAAATTTGCACCATCTACCCGATTGATAAAAGCTTATAAAAATAATAAATTGTAACTATCGGAAGTTACAATTATTTGTCGAAAATTACAGTTGTTCTACTTTAACAGCGAAGGCCATTGATTATAGGGGTTTAGTTTTACAATCTAAATATAAGTAATATAAAATGTGGACCACATGAATACAAGAAAACAACAGGAGGTATTTACAATGAATATTACAGACGTGAAGGTGTTAACGGTGTCAGACGATGAAAAACTCAAAGCATTTGTGTCGATCGTAATTGACAATTGCTTTGTTGTCAGAGACATTAAGGTTATCTCAGGCAACACAGGGTTGTTTGTTGCTATGCCGGCAAAAAAAATGAAGGACGGTTCACACCGCGATGTAGCTCACCCGATTGACAAAACCACAAGGCAGATGCTCGTAGATCATATCCTTGTCGAATACAATAAGGCTTGGAGCAGTAAAAAGAAAACCGAGGACAGCGTTGAGGACAAGTCTCATAATAATACCGTAAGGCCCTCGACATTTGCAAGCGCATAGATAAAAAGTAAAAACCTGACCATTCATCCTGACCATTCATCATAGTTTTCACTCAAAGCGCAATGATTACAACAGCGTGCTCTTCTTGAGCGGCTATTATTAATTCATCATCTTAGAAGAAATCTCACCTTGACAAAAAACTGATCGATTTTAACGACAAATGGAGATCTAATGAAAGATCATGATACTAGAGTCCTTTTGGTAGATGATGATGTCGCCATGACAAAATTCATGTCCTTTGCACTAATGGATTTAGGAGATTACCGTTTCAAGGAGGCAAAAAACGGTATGGAAGCTTTACATAAATTAGAAACCAATAAAAAACCTGATCTTATTATCACTGATGTTGATATGCCTCTGATGGACGGCATTGAATTCTATAAACAAGCTATCGATAAGTATGCCTTCATGGCAGAGCGTTTCATCTTCATAACATCTAATGATAAAGCGGAAGTCGTCTCGTTTTTTAAAGAATACAACTTGAAGTACCTTATAAAACCGGTTCACATTAATGAATTTAGGAATTTTGTCATTGAATTCATGGAACAAGAAAACAAAAAGCAATAGCCAGGAACTTCAACACCACAAAGAAGTGGATAAATATAACCGTTTGATCTTATTTGACAGGATTTAATGAACTTTTATCGTACGGCATATACTTCGTACCAGTTGAAAGGGGGCCCAAAATGGCGAGAAGCGCTCTTCTAGTAGAAGACTCGACACTTATGACAAGGATGATATCCATTGCACTTAATGCTTCGGAAGAATACGCTATAATTCAAGCGGAAGACAGCATGGAAGCCATAACCAAACTTGAGAGAGGTCTTATCCCAAGCTTAGTGATCCTAGATGTATGCATATCAGATATAAATAAAATGTCCCTTGTTAGAAAAATCAGGGAGGTCAGTTCGTGCAGAGACATACCTATAATAATCCTAGCATCTGAGTATGATTCTGTTGAAATAAAAAAAGAGGAGATCCCTGGAGCTACCTGCCGGCTCGGGAAACCATTTAAGGTCATAGAACTACACGAAACATTAAAGAGCTTAATTCACTAACAAGAATAGCAGGTTCTCCTTTTACCCTAAGGATCAACAATAAAAACATCCGGGGGAAAGGGCTACGATCTTCGGGTTTTCAACTAACAGGTAAGTAGCGACACAGGTACATCACAGTGCGGACTTCTAATCTCAGGAGGCGGGTAACGTTTTACAGATTTCTTGCTATCCTTGCGTAAAGATCGGGCAGGGTTTTTGTAAGCTTATCCACGCTTGAGGTAACAACATAGTTACCCTTTCCGAAAAGTCGCGTAAGATACTCATGGGCGCTTGTGTCCACCGTAAGGCAGAAGGGAACGATGCCTTCGCTCTCCGCCTCCTTTATAGCCATCCTTGTATCCTCTATGCCGTAACGCCCTTCATAGCTATCTACATCGTTCGGTTTCCCATCAGAAAGGAGAAAAAGTAGCTTTACCTTAGAGGGTTCCTTCTTTAATTCTTTTGTAGCGTGCCTTATGGCAGGTCCCATCCTGGTATAATGATAAGGAATAAGTCCCGCGAGACGTTCTCTTACATTACTTCCGTACTTTTCCTTGAAACTTTTTAGCTGAAAAACACGTACGTTCTTACGCGTCTGACCCGAGAAACCATAGACCGCATACCTGTCCTTAAGTTTTTGCATCGCCTCACAAAGTATTATCAGAGCTTCTCTTTCATGGTCAATTACCCTTCTATCCTTAACCCATGCGTCCGTAGACATGCTCATATCAACGAGAAAGAGTGAGGAGATATCCTTCTCTGTCCTTCTGTGAGCGGTATAGAGCCCCTCTTCCGGCTCTTTACCCGCGGCAAGGTCAACTACCGCTTCTACGGCAGCATCAATATCTATCGAGTCGCCCTCAAATTGGCGTCGAAGAAGTTTAGAGGTTGGCGTTAAGGCCTCAAACTTTCGCTTGACCTCCTTTACCATAGCCTTCTTTTCTTCCAGTATATCAATAACTATTTTTTCACTGTCACCTTCCAATATTGACTCGGTAACGATTGAAAAGTTTTCCTTATAACGCTTGGTTGTGTAGTCCCACTCAGGGTAGGTATAGGTAACTCCATCTTTGTCGGGTATTACCTCTTCGATTAACTCCTTGTCTTGCTTCTCCATCTCAAGGTCGGCATCAAAATAAGTAGTTGTAGTTTTTTCCAAATTTGCCGTTGAAAGCTCCTCCATCTCATCAGCCTTTTTATTGTTTTCTTTATCAGGCTCATCATCAAATGGACGTCTTACATTCACGAACTGCGCCCAGCTCATGATCTTGTCATAGATATTTAGAGTAAGTCCCTCTTCGTTCTCTTTTTCATTAACGTCTTCTTTTTTGGTAAGATAACGGTTACGCTTCTTTTTCTCTTCCTCTTCCTTCTTCTCCGACGCTTCGTTCCGGGCCTTTTCTTTCTTCTCTTGGGACAATGGCGTAGCCACCACTGTTCCATTTTTTACTCTTTCGGGTATGAACCTCCCCCACGGGGTAAACGGCATCATCCCCCTGTAACGTTTCAGAGGAAGCCCTTCGTCAAGCCACTTGCTTTTTATCTCTTTTGCCGCGCGGATACTTTCCTCCGGGGTTCGAGAAATTTTGTCACCTGAAGAAATTGAATAGATAGATATT
>DAOVXI010000181.1 GCA_030636245.1 Deltaproteobacteria bacterium | reverse complement strand
TACGAAGACGCCATTTTCTTATATCCTCGTGATTTCCCGAGAGCAATACATCCGGAACCTTTTCACCTTGGAACTCTTCCGGTCTCGTGTACTGGGGAAACTCCAGAAGACCCATCAGTGCGGGCGAGAATGAATCCGTCTCGGTTGAGGTCTCACCGCCAAGCACGCCCGGAATAAGCCTGCCTACCGAGTCGATAACAGTGAGCGCGGCAGACTCTCCGCCGCTTAAAACATAATCACCAACAGAGAGCTCCATATCGACCCTTGAACGGATCCTCTCATCAAAACCCTCATACCTGCCGCAAACAAGCACGACCCTTTTGTATGTGCTCAAACGATGCGCAAGATCCTGGGTGAAGGGCTAACCCTGCGGAGTTAAGAGAACTTTGATCTCGGAAGCCTCTCCTTCAGTGCCGCACTTAGCAAGCCCAAGCCCTTCAATGGCAGCCGCGACCGGCTCGACCTTCATGACCATTCCTGCGCCGCCGCCATATGGTGCGTCGTCAGTGGTCCTGTGTTTGTCCAAAGTATGTTCTCTTATATTGTGGAGTGCTACGTTGATAGAGCCATCATTGATAGCCCTACCGATCACACCGCATTTGAGAGGAGACTCAAAGAACTCGGGCAATAATGTCAATACATCGAAGTTCATTTCAATTTATGGGATACACCATGATTTAGCATTATAAAAAATGCCGCTCTACTTATTTGTCTTTGGGTTAAATGAAAGTCCGTCGGGGATACGGACCGTTATAACAGAGTTTTCCTTATCCATCTCCAGTAAAACTTCATCTATGGCAGGGAGCAGCAGCTCTTCCCTCACACCGTCTCGATCTCTTTCAATCACATACACATCATTTGAACCGGTAGAGATTATATCGCAAACCTTGCCGACTTCGTCACCGTTCTCTTCAACTATTAAATTTCCAATGATCTCAAAACCATAGTACTGTCCATCCGGAAGCTCACCAAGTACATCCCTCGGAACACTAACAACCGAACCTACCAATGCCTCAGCTTCGTTACGATCCTTAAGCTCCACGGTTTTGACTATTATAACTGATTTGTGCGGCCTCAGGCTCTTAACGGTCAACTCTCTATTACCAACAAACACGGAGTTGAGACCGGAGACCGTTGTCTCGATAAAATCAGCTATGTCTTCTTTAGGCAGGTCGGGTAAGAGTTTGAACTCGCCCTTAACACCGTGAGCGCCGACAACACTACCTATGTTGACACGAGTCCGGTGCTCACCTTCTTTTGAGCTTTGCATTATAAAAAAACTACTCCACTATCTCTCCGTGACCGGCACTCAGGGCATTGGAAAGCGCCCTGGCGATCTCCCCCAATAAGCTCCTTCATGCACCCCCACATCCGATCTATAGTCATCAACACTATAAAAAACAAATCGGATAAAAGCTAAATTATCGCCACTATGCCTCGACCTGTGACTGATGCTTCTTAAGGAGCGCCTTAACCGTGTCTGTCGCGATAGCACCCTTACTAAGCCAATTTTCGACCTTCTCCATCTTAAGCTCTACCTTGGCCGGGTTCTTTGAAGGGTCATATGTACCAACGATCTCAATGAACTTGCCACTGCGAGGTGCACGTGAATCGGCTGCTACTATACGATAAAAAGGCCTTTTCTTACTGCCATGTCTGGCTAATCTCAATCTAACTGCCATAATTTATTACTTAACCTCCTTTCTTTAATTTTTTATTTTATCACACAACATCAAGGTGTGTGTACAAAAACTTTATATCAGAACGGGAGCATATCCTTTAAGCTCTTCATCCCGCCCTTCTTGAACTTTTTCATCATCTGACACATCTGCGCGTACTGTTTCATGAGCTTGTTTATGTCCTGAACCCTTGTGCCGCTGCCTTTGGCTATCCTTGTCCTTCTCTTTGCGTTAAGAACTTTAGGCGTAACCCTTTCCTTTATTGTCATAGAGTTAATTATGGCCTCTACCTTAATAAGCTCCTGCTCGTCCACATTAAAACCCTTTGCTTTCTTTATCTTATCAAAGCCGGGGACCATTGAGAGAATGCTGTCCATGGAACCCATCTGCTTAAGCTTCTGAATCTGAGGCTTGAAGTCTTCAAGGGTAAAGGAGTCTTTCCGTATCTTTTTCTCAAGCTCAAGGGCCTTCTTGTCGTCAACCAGGGCCTGAGCCTTCTCAACAAGGGTGAGCACATCGCCCATGCCAAGAATTCGTCCGGCAATCCTATCCGGATGAAAAACCTCTAATGCGTCAAGCTTCTCACCAACACCGATAAACTTTATAGGCTTACCGGATGTTATGCGCATTGAGAGCGCTGCACCGCCTCGTGCGTCACTATCAAATTTGGTAAGGATGACACCGGTCAAACCCACCGACTCATCAAAGCCCTTTGCGGTGTTAACGGCATCCTGACCGGTCATTGAGTCAGCGACAAGCAACGACTCTACCGGCTTAGTAATGTCTCTAATGCTTGTGACCTGCGCCATAAGCTCCTGATCAATGGTAAGCCTACCGGCGGTATCCACGATCATCGTGTCATAACCTTTTGCCTGGGCAAAAGAGAGAGCCTCTTTACTTATCTTTACAGGATCTGTCATGGATCCTACGTCAAAACAATCAACACCTGCCTGATCGGAAAGTGTCTTCAGCTGAAGCACCGCTGCCGGGCGCGCAAGGTCAGCCGGAACCACTAATACGCTACGCCCCTTACTCTTCAGCAAACTCGCGAGCTTTGCCGAGGTAGTTGTCTTACCACTACCTTGAAGCCCTACAAGCATGATTACGGCCGGCGTCCCCTTAAGCTCCAGCTCAGCAGCCTCAGAGCCAAGTATCCTTGCGAGTTCTTCCTGAACAACGCTGGTGAACTGCTGGCCCGGGGTGATGCTTAAAAGGACCCTGTCACCAAGAGCTTTTTCCTTTACCGATGCAACAAAATCCTTAACGACCGCAAAGTTAACATCCGCCTCAAGTAGAGCCAGACGCACTTGTTTTAATGCATCCTCGACGTTTGTCTCGGTCAGCTTACCGTGTCCTCGGACGTCCTTGAGAACACCTTTTAATTTATCAGATAATCCTTCTAACATTATACAAAACCATGGGTTTAGAGTAAGTCTTTAATAATACAAAAACAAAGGGGGGATGTCAAGAAGGATGATTATGCATCGAATAGGAATATTTAGCGTGGGTGCGCTACTTTGGTTATACCGATAGATTACGTTAGAGATACTTCTTTATGAGCTCAATCGAGCGCCACATCACTTCCTCTTCATGCGGCTCAAGGGTTATTATCGCGTTTGGCGAGTATTTCTTCAATAGATCGAAAAATTCGTCAAAATCTATTGTTCCGTCT
>DAOVXI010000153.1 GCA_030636245.1 Deltaproteobacteria bacterium | reverse complement strand
GCGGATCATTATAACCTGCTTACCCCGTCATATAATGCGAAGGGCGGAAGGTTGTTCAGCCTTGAAGAACTCTTACTTATTAAGGGCTACTCGATCGATGTTTTCAAAAAACTGAGGCCGCACATAACTGTCTGGGCAGTGGGGCCGATAAATATCAATACGGCAAGCGAAGAGGTGCTCACGTCACTCTCTGATGATATGACGCCTTCTTCAGCACGGGCGATAATCGAAAGACGCGATGAAGAGCCGTTCAGACATAGCTCAGAGCTTAATACCGTTGCAGGACTTGACTCGGAGACGGTCATAAAACTGCAGCTGATAACAACAACTATAAGTAGTGTTTTTAAGATAACGTCTCGCGCTGAAGCTCGCGGTGCGATAAGAGAGGTCGAGGCCATAGGCAAGGGCGGTCTCATAGCATACTGGAGAGAGAGATAATGGCCGGCGGAACACTCATACTGAATTTTGAAGAAAGCCACCTAAGAGGCTCTGTTGTAAAAGACAAGTCAAAGGAAGCTCTTGCGGACGTGCGTATAGAGTTTGACGAAGGCAGTGAGAGCCGTGCGCTGAAGAACGTTTTAGAAGAGCTTCAAGAGATGGGGCACAGCGAGTTTAGTTTTGTTATGACAACGCTTCCTCCCAGGGTCGTAAGTCTTAGGAACTTGGACCTCCCATTTGAGGACAAAAGTAAGGCTGAGCAGATCCTCTCCTTTGAGCTGGCTGACAAGCTGCCCTGGGACATAAATGAGATGGAGTGTGCCTGCATAACCCCGGGAGGCGGACGCACCATAGCCGCCGCCGTAAAGAAGGAAGAGCTTGTTAACTACCTTAATGTATTCAAGGACGCGGGCGTTGAGCCGAACTGGATCGGTGTGGCACTGTTCTCAAAAGAACTTCTGCTTAGTAACGTTGAGGGAGGGATGCTGGGGCTGAACGCCTTCATAGACTCGAATTCTATCGTAGCTTCGCGTGACGGCAACCCTGTCTTCTTTAAGAATTATAACAGCGATGATGAGCTTCGCTTCTCGATCGCCTCTCTTGAGAGCAGGTATGGCGAGATTGATAGATTATTCTCATCAAACGGTGCAAAAGAAAAGTTAAGCTCCTTTGAGAGAACGATCACCTCCGTCGATTCATTCAGCTATGACGGAACAGAGATGGCATCTCTTAAGTTTCAGTATGAAAAGGGTCTCAAGGATACCGTCAACTTCAGGAGAGGCGAGTTCGCTTTTACCGAGAGGACAAAGGAAGAGACACGTTCGCTGAAGGTCGGTGTGGTTTTGTTGACGCTTTGTTTGGTGCTGTGGCTTGCTTTCTTCGCGGTAAAGTATACTTCAATTCAAAGTCACTCTGCTGCCATTGATGGATCGATTGCAAACTCATACTCCGAGATATTCCCCGGTGAGAAGATTATAGATCCATTTTATCAGATGGAAGGAAAGGTGAAAGCGCTTGGCGATCTTGATTTGATAAAGAGCGGCTCTGTTAATGTACTTAAAGTATTAAAAGAACTCTCCCTGATCAAATCGAGTAACCGCTCTGACGCGACACTTTTCAAGGTTGGAATAAAGGGGTTAAGTGTAAGCGCAAAGGGCAGAGCTGCTTCCTTTGAAAGCGCAAAGGCCTTTAAGAGTTTACTTGAGAGCAGAGCATCCGTAAGTGATGTGAAGATGACGGATGTCAAGGCTACAACCGCAAATGACGTTATCTTCTCTGTTAAATTTTCCATGCTAGAGGAGAAGCTGTAATGATAGCCAAGCTGAAAGAAAAGTTTTCCCTACTTGATCCGGCATACGCCAAAGGAATAACCGCGCTTGTTGCTGTCGTAGTTATAGTGGCCGCAACCATGGCTGTCCTTACAGGTGAAAATGTTAAACTTAAGAACAAGATCAACAACGCGGAGAACTTTAGAGTTCTAAGTGAGAGCTACGCTATAAAAAATAGCGCTCTTGGTTCAGCCGTAACCAAGTTCGAAAAGGAATCCATTGGAGGCGGAGCTGATATCATCATAGAAAAGATAGGCAAGGCTATCGGTATCAGTGAGAAGATAAAATCTTTTCGATCCGTTGGCGTTGAGAAGACAGCAGGCTTTACTAAAGACGTTGTTGCCGTAGAGCTCAAAGGTGTTAGCATGAATGAGATGGTGAATCTTCTTTTTGAAATGAAAAACTCTGAGAGCGCTTTACTTGTAGAAGCTCTCGATATGAATCAGCAATTAAGTGACGCGAACCTTCTGGATGTTAAACTTAAAGTAGCGCTTGTTACAAAAGGGTAGGTGGATATTTCGAACTACCCCATAAAAAAGTATATAGGTATCGCTGTATGTGCCGTTGTTCTGATTTTTTTGGTCTTCGCGTTAACAGTACCGGCACAGGTACTATATTCTATGACGGTAAAAGGCGCGGAAGAAAACGGTGTAATCATAAAAGCCGCCAATGTTGAACGTGGCTACCCGGTGGGCTTTAACGCGACAAATGTATCTATCACAGCTAACGGTTCCGAGCTAAGGATCGAAGAGCTTAAGGCAAGGATAAGTATCCTGGGTTTCCTGACCGGAGGAGTAAAGGTCAAGGTTCTCGGGAGTAGTGATGAGGGAAGGATCTCAGTGATACTCAGGCGAGGCTTCTTTAAGAGCTCGGTGCAGCTTCAAATAGATTCCCTCTCACCGAGTAACATAAAGACAAACAACGTCTGGGTAGGGCTTGGAGACAAAGGAGTTATAAACGCCAAGGGTTCTTTTAGTATTGATGACAGTGGTTGTCCTGTGGGTGCGGTTACTTTAGACGGCAAGGGCTTAACTCTATCGTCCCTTGCCTCATCCTTTGCAAAAGAGGTAACAGGTAATGTGCAAAACGTACAGGCAGAGATTGATTTTAAAGACTGCTTGATAAACGTAAGTAACCTGACCTTTTATGGTGAACGTTCAAGGCTGACCGCAAAAGGCAGAGCCGGAATGGCCGCAAACTCGACTGAGATAAAAGTCGATATAATACCCTTAATGGGATATGAAGATGTTCTCGCAGAGAACGCTTTACTTCGCCAATACAAAAAAAGCATGAACTCATACACGATGTACGTGACAGGCAGCTTGAAGGAACCGACGGTGAGAAAATAGTTATGAACAATAAAAAGGTTAAAATCATTAAGGCGGTCAATATAGTGCTCGGCGCGTTTGCCTGCGTTTTTCTAGCCCTCACATTAAGTCAAGCCGTAAGCAGTAAGTATGGTGACAATCTCGGAATAGATCTTTCATCAACCAGTGCCGCTAGTAATGTGCAGACAAGAAATAAATTGAATAGCTATGATGTTATTCTAAGCTCCGCCTTATATGCTCCCGAGTCAAGACTTACCTCACTTAGAAAAGGTCAGGCTAGGGCTAAGAGCGTTAGTGCTGCAAGAGATACATCAATAACACTCGTCGGAATAGTCTTCGGAAGTGAGAGGAACAGCTATGCGATATTCGAGGACAAGAAACGAAGGAAGCAGGATCTTTTCAAGAAGGGTGCAGAGGTCTTTAATGTCGGTGTTGTTGACGAGATAAATAAAGATAGCGTGGTTGTCTTAAGTAACGGTACGCCGTATACCTATGTTCTTCCGAGTAAGAACTCAGCCTCGCCAACCCCTGTCGTCTCGTCCGTTACAAGGAGAATGAAGCGTTCTCCCATAGCTTCAAATTCACAAAAAGGCAGTGCTTTGGACCCGACATTCTCAAAGAGGATCAGTGAAACTGATTGGGTGATAGACCAACGCTCGCTTGATAAGGCCCTTGCCGATATGGGAACTATACTTACTGACGCAAGGCTTCTTCCATACTCGGAAGACGGTGTCATCAAGGGGTTTACCGTGAGCGAGGTCAAGCCACTCGGCCTCTTCGGTCTTATCGGACTTAAGAATGGTGACATACTACTACGGATAAATAACTATCCGGTCGATTCAATGGAAAAGGGCATGCAACTTTTCAACGGACTCAAGGGTGAAAATAATATAGCGGTAGATCTTTTAAGAAGGAATAAGAACGTAACACTAAACTATGAGATAAGGTGAGCAAACTACTATGATTAGAACCGTATTGAAAATTTATCTGTTCGTTGCTGTTGTAATGGCTGTCACGATGTCCTTTACACCGTCTTATGCTGAAGACAATAACAATAACTCAGCTCAACGCATCAGCATAAACTTCATGGACGTTGAGATAACGACCCTTATAAAGTATATAAGCGACAACACGTGAAAGAACTTTATCTATGATGAGAAGGTTAGAGGTAAGGTTAGCATCGTTGCCCCTCGAGCGCTC
>DAOVXI010000041.1 GCA_030636245.1 Deltaproteobacteria bacterium | reverse complement strand
CTATATACTGGCTGCTATCCTTCAGCTCATCTAATGTTTGTTTGTCCTTGGTAACACAAATGGCAACGACCTCTATGCCAGGCGTAAGGTTCATCTCGGTCTTTATGTTCCTGACGGACCTTATCACATCCATTGCCTTGCCAAGCCCCGCGGCTTCTTTATATGTTTTAGAGTCACTTGGCCACTCTTCTTTTAATATGCTTTCCTTTGCACCCGGCAGGCATGAGTAAATCTCTTCTGTTATGAAGGGCATGAAGGGGTGCAGTATAATGAGCGTGTTCTTAAGTGTCTTTGCAAGGGTAGAGATCGTTCTTTTCTTTTTGTCCTCACCGTTATCGCCCCAAAGGTCTGGCTTTATGAGCTCCAGATACCAATCGCATAGCTCATGCCATATGAATGAATAAAGCGCTCGAGCGGCGCGGTCGAACTCGTATGCTTCAATGGCTTTATTGACCTCATCCCTGCACTCGCTGAATTTTGTAAGTATCCATTTATCAGCCGTACTCAGGTTGTCTTCGGCAACATCAATCAGCTCGCCTGAGTCCTCAAGGTTCATAAGTGTAAAGCGGGCGAGGTTCCATATCTTATTACAGAAGTTGCGGTTGCCTTCGATGCGGTCCTCGGCGAGTTTTATGTCTCGTCCCTGTGCCGCGAAAACCGCAAGCGTGAAACGAAGCGCGTCCGTTCCGAATTTGTCCATTATTGTAAGAGGGTCAATGACATTGCCCTTGGATTTACTCATCTTCTGGCCCTCGGCGTCACGTATCAGGGCGTGAATGTAGACCTCCTTGAAAGGTACATCGCCTTTGAACTTCAGTCCCATCATCATCATGCGAGCCACCCAGAAGAATATGATGTCAAAGCTTGTGAAGAGTGAGCTCGTGGGGTAGAAGCTCTGAAGTTCTTTTGTCTCCTCGGGCCAGTTCAGGGTAGAGAAGGGCCAGAGCGCTGAAGAGAACCATGTGTCGAGCACGTCCGGGTCCTGTTCTATATTCGTTGAAGAGCATTTAGAGCATTTATCGGGGTCTGTCTCGGATACCGTTATCTCATCACAGTCACCGCAGTGCCATGCCGGTATCCTGTGGCCCCACCATATCTGACGTGAGATGCACCAGTCGCGGATGTTCCTCATCCACTCAAAGTAGGTCTTCTCCCAGTTCTTGGGAACGAACTTTGTCTGGCCATCCTCCACGGCTTTTATGGCAGGTTCTGCCAGAGGCTTTACCTTTACGAACCACTGTTTAGAGAGCCTTGGCTCAACCACTGTTCTGCAGCGATAGCACTCGCCGAGCCGTACCTTATACTTCTCTGTTTTCTCAAGTCGGCCCTCTGCCTTAAGGTCAGCGAGCACCTTTTTTCTGGCTTCATATCTGTCAAGTCCCGCGTAGGCCGGGCCTGCTTCCTCATTCAGTTTTGCGTCTATGTCCATGATGTTCAGGTGAGGCAGGTTATGTCTCGCGCTCATCTCAAAGTCGTTAAAGTCGTGCGCCGGAGTTATCTTTACAGCGCCGGTTCCGAACTCGGGATCAACAAAGTCGTCGGCGAGTATCGGGATCTCCCTGTCTGTCAGAGGCAGCTTGATGCTCTTACCGATAAACTCGGCGTAGCGCTCATCATCCGGGTTTACGGCAACGGCAACATCGCCCAGCATTGTCTCCGGCCTTGTTGTCGCGACAGTGAGGCTTCCGCTTCCGTCGCTCAAGGGGTAGGAAAGGTACCAGAGGCTCCCGTCCTTTTCATCCGCCTCCACCTCAAGATCAGAGAGAGCCGTGTGGCACCTCGGACACCAGTTTATTATAAAGTCGTCACGGTAGATAAGCTTGTCATTGTAAAGCTCCGTAAAGACCTTTCTTACCGCACGTGAGAGACCCTCATCCATTGTGAAACGCTGACGGCTCCAGTCACATGAGGCACCAAGACGCTTTAATTGATTTACGATAGCGTCGCCGCTTTCTTCCTTCCACTTCCAGACACGTTCAATGAATTTCTCACGCCCTATTTCATGGCGGTTCGTGCCTTCGGCGTGAAGCATACGCTCGACAACGTTCTGTGTGGCTATTCCCGCGTGGTCAATGCCGGGAAGCCATAGGACGTTAAAGCCGCATAATTTTTTATAGCGGTTCATTATGTCTTGGAGCGTGTTATTTAAGGCGTGACCGAGATGAAGGGTGCCCGTTATGTTGGGCGGGGGTATGACCATGCTAAATGACGGGGCATCGCTGTCAAGATCCGCAGTAAAGATCTCGCTTTTGACCCAGTACTCGGCCCAGCGTTTTTCAACCTCAGCCGGGCCGTATACTTTTGGAAGTGTTTTTTCTGTGTTGTCACTCATAATGGTATTTACCACAAAATATAAAGGGGCTTCGGGCAAGGCTGTTACAGAAAAGCCTTGGACCCGAATCCCCAAATTTTTGGTCTTTCAAAACGCAGTTATTATGGTTTGCTTATGGCCTGCTTAATTTTGTCCACTAGCTCAGCCTTCAAGAGATCCTCGGTCATCTCGGGAACTACCTCCCATACGACCTCTTCAATAACCTCTCGGGCAACCTGTCGGACTATCGCTTCTATCTCTGCTTTGGGCATGGAACCAATACCTCCCTCTGCTGATATCCCGCCGCCTGCTGGAGCTGGTGCTGGTGCCGCTGGCACGGGTGGTGCTGCTTGTGGTACCGGCGGCGGAGGCGGTGGTGCGACCTCTGGTACTGGCGGTGCGACCGGTGGCGGAGGTGGTGGTGCGACCTCTGGTATGGGTGCTGCGACCGGTGGTGCTATTGGCGGCGCGACTGGTGGTGCAGCCGGTGGCGGTGCGCTTGTAGTTTCACCGCCCATATCTATATCAAAAAAGTCCGAGACATCTTCCTTTGGTGCTTCAGCCACAGGTTCCGCTGCTGCTCCTCCTCCGACAAAATCTCCTGCCTCCCATACGTTATCGGTTGCCGATGGTGGTGGTGTCGGGGCTGGTGGTGGCGGCGGAGCCAAGTCCGGAACCACGGGCGGTGCAGGTGGCGGGGTCAAATCCGGCACAGGCGCCGTAGCGGGCGGAGCCAAGTCAGGCACAGGCGGTGCGGCAGCAGCTACGGGTGCGCCTCCCATGCTCTTTGCGGGTTTACTTAGAAGTTCAGCTACTTTATTAAGAAGTTCCTCTGATTCGAATGGCTTAACTATGTGGTCATCAGCACCGACCCTGCCGGCCTCGGCACTGTCCAAAGGCTCAAATGTTCCGGCCAGTAGCATGACAGGCACGCCGCTTAGGGCCGGATCCTGTTTTGTTACTTCACAGACCTGGTATCCGTTCTTTCCCGGCATCGCTACATCGGCAAGTATCAGATCAGGTGTTGCTTCACGTGCTTTTGCTATCGCCGAATCTCCGTCGCCTACGACTATAAGCTCGAAGTCTTCTGAGGCGAAGCTCAGCGAGATCACTTTCTGTATGGTGATGCTATCATCTGCAAGCAGTATCTTTTTAGCCATCTATGTACATTCCCCCTATACTACGATATTCATCAAAGCTAACATGTAATCCCTTAATAAGTCAAGTTTTTTCATAAAAATTAGCCTTATCAAAGCTACTGTGGCTTTTTTTTGTAATAGGTGATATCTTATGGCGTAGTTGATGGCTTTCCCTGTGTTTTTTCGTTGACTCTAAACAATTATCTTTGATAAAATTATAAGATTATGTTCTTTAACCTAGACCTTCAAACAATGATACTGCTCATTCCGCCTATCCTTCTGGCGCTTACACTGCACGAGTGCGCTCATGCTTTTGCGGCCTGGCGGCTGGGAGATAATACGGCAAAGATGCTCGGCAGGGTCACGCTTAATCCGCTTAAGCATCTGGACCCGATAGGAACGCTTGCGATATTCTTAACCGGTATGTTCGGTTGGGCAAAGCCTGTTCCGGTAAACCCGATGAACTTTAGGGACCCCTCAAGGTCGTTTATGCTTGTGGCCTTAGCTGGCCCTCTTACGAATCTGCTTTTAGCAGGCGTTTTTGCCCTTGTTTTTAAGGTTGTACTGGCATTCGTTCCTGTTGGGCCTGCCGGGGTGGGCGGTCCGGCCATCATGGAGCCTATACTAATGATGCTGGTCATAGGTGTTAAGCTCAATATTGCTCTGGCGATATTTAATATGATACCCATTCCTCCGCTTGACGGGAGCAGGGTCCTCTCGCACTTCTTGCCTCCGGATAAAGCTATGGCATATGCAAGGATGGAGCAGTACGGCTTCATGATACTCATAGTACTTCTTATGACAGGGTTTGTCGGCTCTATTATCGGGCCGATGATAAGCTTTGCATCAAATATATTATTATTCTAGGACAGGGAAAGTAGAGCAATATGACAAAAGAAAAGAACAACAGGATCGTAAGCGGCATGAGGCCCACGGGCAAGCTTCATTTGGGGCACTACCACGGGGTTTTGGACAACTGGCTTAAGCTTCAAAAGGACCATGACTGCTACTTCTTCGTGGCTGATTGGCACGCACTTACAACAGAGTATGAGAAGCCCGCGGACATGTCCGAGAATACGATAGAGATGGTCATTGACTGGCTTTCCGTTGGCATAGACCCGGACAAGAGCGTTATATTTCTTCAGAGCGGAGTTAAGGAACACGCAGAGCTCTATGTGTTGCTTTCCATGATCACCCCTATTGGGTGGCTTGAGAGAAACCCTACATATAAAGAGCAGCTGCGCGAGTTGAAAACACGTGATATACATACCTATGGTTTTCTTGGATACCCGGTACTGCAAACAGCCGATATCGTTATATATCGTGCCGGAGCCGTGCCTGTGGGGCAGGACCAGGCTCCTCACGTTGAGCTTTCAAGGGAGATAGTCAGGCGCTTTAACCATCTTTATGGCCAGACATTTCCCGAGCCCCAGACGCTTCTGACGGAGGCTCCAAAGGTGCTCGGCACGGATGGGCGTAAGATGAGCAAGTCCTATGATAACTCCATATATATATCAGACGAGCCGGATGTGATCGAGAAGAAGATACGTACAATGGTAACGGATACGGCAAGGCAGAAAAAGACCGATCCCGGCAACCCGGAGGTCTGTCCGGTTTATATAACCTTCCATAAACTTTACTCAAATGAGGAGACCCTTAATTGGGTGCAAAACGGCTGTACCAAGGCCGAGTTCGGCTGCATTGAGTGTAAAAACTCTGTAATTCCAAAGGTTTTGGAGAGGCTCGCGCCGGTCAGGGAGAAGAGGGCGGAGCTTGAGAAAGACAGATCTTTGGTCATGGATATAATAAAAAGAGATACGGATAAGGCAAGGGCTGTGGCGGTTGAAACAATGGAAGTAGTCAGGGAAAAACTGGGGCTTGGTAATTGAGCAATAGAGTCAGCTATAAGGTAAAACTGGATATATTCGAGGGTCCGCTCGATCTCTTGCTTCATCTTATCAAGAAGGATGAGGTGGAGATAGCTGATATTTCCATTCTTGATATAACCGAGCAGTACCTTTCTTACCTGGACTTGATAAAAAGCATGAACCTTGATATCGCGGGAGAGTTCCTTCTTATGGCCGCGACCTTGATCCATGTTAAGAGCAAGATGCTTTTGCCTGTAACGGAAGTGGAGGCCGCCGAAGAGGAGGAGGGCGAGGACCCAAGAGAAGCACTGATACGAAAACTCATGGAATATCAGAGGTTTAAGGAGGTTGCGGCCGAGCTTTCCGAGAGGAACATTCTGGGCCGTGATGTTTTCACCCGGGGCGCGCCGTTCCCTCTCGCTGATCTTGATCAAGATTATGAGGAGCCAAGCTCGCTTATTGACATTACCCTGATGGATCTTATGGAGGCTTTTAAGGATATACTCAAGAGGGCAAGTGCGGTGCATGAGATAGATATTACCGTTGACAGGTTCAAGGTAAGGGATAAGATCAATCATATAATGGAAACATTGGATACTGGCAAAAGCATGGTTTTTGCTGAGTTATTTCCAAAGGAAGCCACAAAGGGCGAGGTCATCGTAACTTTCCTTGCCATACTTGAGCTTGCTAAGTTATTGATTATAAAGGTACATCAGGGCAAAGAGGAAGACGACGAGAAGGGTACCATAAGGGTATACCGCTCACCCGGCACCGAGGCCTCCACCTTTGATTCGCCGGACGAAAACACACACGAGGTATAGGGACATGGAAAAAGCAGCACTGAAATCAGTAATAGAATCAATCATTTTCGCCGCCGACCACCCGGTGAGCATCGACAGATTTGCCGGCGTTCTGGAGGGTGAGAAGAGAGAGGATATCAAGGAGGCTTTGGCTGAGTTGGCCGATGATTACGGCGGAAGCGGCAATCCTGAGAGCGAGGGTGAGAACGGCGCAAACCCGCATGGGATATACATCGAGGAGATTGCGGGAGGCTTCCAGTTCAGGACCCGCCCGGTGCATGCCCCGTGGATCAAGAGGTTCTTCAAGGTAGGCGCACAGAAGATAAGCAAGGCCGCCATGGAGACACTGGCGATCGTTGCCTATAAGCAGCCCTTAACGCGTGCCATGCTCGAAGAGATACGCGGAGTGGACAGCGCGGGTGTTTTAAAAACCCTTTTAGAACGCAGACTTATAAAGATAGTCGGACGCCAGGACGCGCCCGGCAGGCCTGTGCTTTATGGTACGGCCAAGGAATTTCTGGAGGCCTTTGATCTGAAGGATCTCTCGGGGCTACCGACCTTGAAGGAGATACAGGAGTTCGTCAAGGAGGGTGATGACGAGCTTTTGACCGAAGGAGAATTAGACGAAAACGGAGAAAAGATAGAAAACGAAGTTAAAGATGAAGGTGGCATAAGTGATGAAAAAACAAGCGAAAAAGAGGACAGCGGCGAAGGCGAGGAAGTCTCCGACGTCGAGCACGAAGAAGACGAATCAGAGGAAAACAGCGACGAAAGCGAGAACGACGAGAACCTCGAACTCGACAGCGAAGAAGAACCTGACGAAGAAGACGACGACGAAGAGCCCGGCGAGGAAGACAACAACGACGACGACAACAACGACGAAGAGGCCGACGACGAGGACGAAGACGAGGACGACGACGAGGACGACGAAGAAGAGGACGACGACAAGTAAGAGCCGCCGCTCCACCTCCGCCACCCCGGTCGTACCCGGTCAGCACAGGCTGCAGAAGATACTCGCCGACGCGGGCATATGCTCAAGGCGCAAGGCCGAGGAGCTCATAACAAGCGGTCGTGTTGTCGTGAACCGTAAGACAGTGACCGAGCTTGGCACAAAGGCCGACCCGATGGTTGACAAGATACTTGTCGACAACGAACCCATTAGACGCAAAGAAAAGCCTGTCCATGTGCTCCTTAATAAACCCAAGGGCTACATAAGCGCGGTGAGCGATCCGGGCACGAGGCCGGTTGTCGTTGATCTCTTGAAGAAGGTCAAGGGACGGGTCTATCCCGTGGGCCGTCTTGATTACGACGCCGAGGGCGTGCTCCTTATAACCAACGACGGCGAGCTCAGTAACCGCCTTATCCATCCGAACTTTAAGATCAAGAAAACCTATGAGGTAAAGGTGCGTGGCGTGCCGACAGATAAGACGCTCAGTAAGCTTAAGAGCGGTGTTTATCTTGAGGACGGCCGTACCCAACCGGCCGAGGTCAGGTTCCTGAGGAAAGCCAAAGAGAACTCATGGATAGAGATAACCGTTACCGAGGGACGTAACCGTCTCATCAAGCGCATGTGCAAGCGTGTGGGCCATCCCGTTATGAAGCTTAAGCGGACCGAGTTCGCGGGCATCCGCTTGGGCCGCCTTGATGTCGGCGAGTACCGTTTCCTGAAACCCCAGGAGGTAAGGGCCTTAAAGGATCTAAGCCGGGGGTAGGGTGTGAATTGGTGATTTATGAAATTAAATATTAGATACTGGTTAGTGCTTTTAATTAGTCTTATTTTTTGTATCACTATTATATATATAGTAGATATGTACCCTCATAAACCTGCATTGGATGTTTTATTGTTTTCAGTTTTATTTTTATCAGCTGTTATTGGAGTAATATTAGTGCCAAAGGTTATCAAATGTCCTTCATGTGGCTGGCCGCTCGTGCCTTATTTTATGATACGGAATACTCCGGTGTGGTATTTAGTATTGCCGTTTTTGCCTGATAAGTGCAGAAGTTGCGGACATAAAGTTCCTTGATTTTACAGAGAGAACGGTTGCAGCCTAGCAGGGTGGGCCATTGCCCACCGATAGTAAGTACCTTTTTAGAATAAAGAAAGGGGAGTGTATGGATAAGGAATTTAAACAGCCTGATTTTAATGGTAGAGATATTGAGCTTAGCCTATCTGATAATGAGGTATGTGTTTATGCTACGGAAGCAGGTTTGAAGAAACTTATAGATTTTTGCCAGGCATTGATTGATAAGCCCCAAGAAGGTCATATTCATTTAGAGGACTATGAGGTATTAACGCAAGACTCATTGAATGGTGTGATTGCGGTCTTTGGAAGTAATGAAGTATAAGTCTTGTAGGGTGAGCCATTGCCCCCTCATGTGATGATAGTAAGTACCATTTTATGACAAAGAAAAAGAGGTTACGAAAATAACAAAGACACCGAAGACAACAAAGAAGAGGGCGCTTAAGAAAACCCTTGAGACCTTATACGCCCAGCTATACAGGGCCTTCGGGCCGCAGGGCTGGTGGCCGGCAAGCTCACGCTTCGAGGTCGTGGTCGGCGCGATACTTACGCAGAACACCAACTGGGGTAATGTCGAGAAGGCGATAAATAATCTAAAGAAGGAAAAGCTTTTAACGCTCGATGCATTCGATAAGATAACACAGAAGAAACTCGCTACACTCATAAGACCGTCAGGCTACTTCAACCAGAAATCAAAGAGGCTCAAGGATCTTGTCGCATACATAAAGAAGAATTACAACGGAAGCCTCACAAAGTTCTTCAGGCAGGATACATATAAATTAAGGGAAGAGCTTTTAAGTTTAAAGGGCATCGGCCCCGAGACGGCGGACTCCATCCTTCTCTATGCCGCAAAGAAGCCCGTCTTCGTCATTGACGCCTACACCAAGCGAGTACTTATGATGCACGGCATCGCAACAGAGGATTCAAGTTATGACGAGATGCAGGCCATCTTCATGGATAACCTGAAGCATGACACTAAAGTCTTCAACGAGTACCACGCGCTTATCGTAAGGCTCGCCAAGGAGCACTGCAAAAAGAGAGAGCCGGTTTGTAATGTCTGTCCTCTTGAAGGAATGTTATAGGATAAAGTAATAATGACTGAACGTATACATATAATGGATGAGTCTCTCTCATCCAAGATAGCCGCGGGAGAGGTCGTCGAGCGGCCCGCCTCCATCGTAAAGGAGCTTGTCGAGAACGCACTTGACGCGGGTGCTACAAAGATAACCATTGCTTTGGAAGACGGCGGAAAGAGTTCAATCACTATAACAGACAATGGAAGCGGCATCGAAGCGGAAGATGTTCCCTTGACCGTTCACCGTCACGCGACAAGCAAATTACATAACGAAGCCGAGCTCGAAGCCATAAGCACGATGGGCTTTCGGGGCGAGGCTCTCTACAGCATCGCCGCTGTCTCGAAGTTCTCCTTAAAGAGCAAGACAGAGGGAGCCGTGGGAGGAAAGAAGGTAAGCGTTTCGGGAGGCGGCGTGGCAAAGATAACCGACGATCCCTGCAACGTGGGAACAACGGTTGAGGTGAAGGAACTTTTCTTCAACACCCCCGCGAGGCAGAAATTCCTCCGTGGCGCTCAGACCGAGTTCACGCGCATAATGGAGCTTATAAGGAAGATGGCCATAGCGCGCCCGGATGTGCGCTTTACATTGAAGCACGGAAAGAGAAGCTCCTTTGATGTGCCCGAGGCAGAGCTTAAGAAAAGGCTTGGTGATATCTTTGGAGACGATGTGACAGGTGAACTCTTAGAGGTTAAGGGCAATCCCGGCTGGGACGTTTCGGTTACGGGTTATGTCTCGACCGCTGGCAGGGGGCAGGCAACGGCAAAGAACGTCATGACCTTCCTGAACGGACGTATCATAAAGGACAAGGCGATAAACCGGGCCATAATCGACGGCTACCAGGGCATGATCGACATGGGTTGGCGATCGGATAAGATCCGGCGAGTCGATGCGCGCGCCGTCTACAAGGGTGACGAGTTCGACTTCTGGTACGGACTGCACCCGGACATCAAGCACCGGCCATGCCCTGCGGAGGACCGTGGCGATCCGACCCACGTCTATGCCGTCATCGAAACCACCACGGGCGGCCTGATGTTCGAAGTGCT
>DAOVXI010000084.1 GCA_030636245.1 Deltaproteobacteria bacterium | reverse complement strand
CCTCATGTGCTCTAGTTCATTCCATGGATCAATTATTAAACCCCTGATACCCTTTGTAAGCACGTGCCGTTTCGCGGCACTTAAAATAATATCCACTGACCACTCTTTGTCATCGCTTGGAAGTATCCATGTGAAGTGTCTGGCTAGCCATTCTTTACCATCGTCTAGTTCTTCCCTTGTCATCCTACCTGTAACGCCATCAGTGAATGGGGCTTTGATATATTTTTCTAGCACCCTCGCCATATGATCCTCAAGCGGTTGATTCTCTGGAGAAAATATAGCGAAATTCCATCCGTGTTCTCTGGCTATGTTAACCATTACTGCATCCATCCAATTAGATTTTCCACTACTGGGAATGCCAGTGATAACACTTAATGATCCGGGTCTTATTAAATAGTTTTTATCTAATGACATCCATCCAGTTGATACACCTTTTTCTATGCCGTGTTCATATAATTGATTTATTGATGCGGTTAAGTCTTCAGCATTATAGGTTCCCTCAATAGGGTATGGAGTGGCATGCTGTATACACTCAGACAGCGCTGTCTTACCATACTTAACTAACACATCATTGGAATCCTTACATCCTTCTGGAAAAGATACCTTGAAACATCTATCCCTTCCCAATCTTCTTGAAAGTTCTTCCTCTAGTTTGTTTCCCGGTTCGTCATTATCGACAGCCATCACAAACTTTTTTACTGTGTCTAATTTTCCTACGTGTAGAGCTGAGTCATTTAAGTAATCAAACTTCGATGAGTAATCTACACTGTTGGTAGGTGGGGCCCCGTCCGGCACGCTTACACATGACCTTATACCCGCCTCCCATAGTGATAACTTATCTATCTCACCCTCTACTATAATAACTTGTTCAGTTTCACCACCAATTATATCATCTATTCCATATAAATATCTTTGTGCTCCCGCTTCCAATCGGAAGTTCTTATGTCCATCTCTATACTTAACGTTTATTAGTTCACCATCTTTGAAGTATGGAAACGCTATGCTCTGAGACATGTCCTCTAACTGTGGCATATATACTTTCTTACTACCAATTTTATTTTCAATTAAAGTCTGCTCGCTTATACACCTATCTCCAAACCATTTAAGCATTTCAGGCTTCAGGTCTGTTGAAGGTAATGATTCTGGTTTGGTGTATCTTGGTTTCCTCCAGTGTAAGGCTGAATCTGCAGAGCTGTGCTTACCGTTAGCCAAGTTACCAGACCAACCACAGTGATGGCATAGCCATACACCTTCCTCTACATTTACAGAAAGGCATGGTGCTTTCTTCTTCCGACGATGAGAGGAGCACTCAGGACATGGAACATTTACCTGACCAGATTTTCTGGATGGTATTTTTATTCCAAAGTCATCAAAGGTTTTCACTTGGTTCCTCCGTAACTCATGTTCTGTTCCTCTATTAATTCTTTAACCCTAGATTTTGCACCTCGTAACTCTCTATATGCTATCAGCAATGAGATAGCACTGCTAACATCATCCCAATCCATAGCAACAATCGTCGCTTCATTACCTACCTTCTGAATAAGAGCAACACCATGTTCCATGTCGTCATTGTTTACCCATGCAACATCTATACTCATTATAATATTCTCCTTAATATAAATATATTATTTGTTAACAACTAATAATATATTATTAAGTGTACCAGTATAGCACACTTTTACATATTTGTCAAGGGCTAGAAATCCGCATAAGGCCGGTGTTTAGTAGCGTCCAGGATAGCTGCACGCTTAACAGAGTTGAATCCTCGCCTAGACATTCTAGAACAATCACACATTATAGCATAGTCTATGTCATCCATTGTTACACTGTTACGCGTAACAGAAATAGAGATAGTAATTTTATTATCCTCATCGGTCATCTCTTCTTTTGATTTCCATATCTCTGTCTGCTCTGGTATTGGTAAGCTCATTAGAAATCTCCCTCTTTGATTTCTGCCTCTCGTTTTTCCTTGACTTCCTATGTGACCCACCCTTACGAAGGATAGAGTAATTATATCTAGGCTTTATTTTTTCAGACATAATTTTTTAATTCACCTACTATTGCACTGGTTGGTATATCAGAGCCAACAATTTTTCCCGCCAGTCTATAGTGCTCATCTCTATTTGTTTTGTCTATAAATCTTCCTACATATAGCCGTCTTATCAGCCCCTCATTTGGGCCACCAGTACCATAGATGCTTGGCCTAAATAATTCTATAGCAATATGGTATAGGCCTGTTGGCTGTCCTCTGAATGTAGCATACATAGTATTTAATTGTACCTGTAAATCTGTTTCAAGTCTAGCCTTTGCTATCTCTCTATAGTGTTTCTCATTTAACTGCTCCTTGAGTGGCTTATCTTCTGCTGTCTTGGTTTTACCGCGCTCTCTTTTTATTAGTGAAGGTTCTTCTTCTACACTACCATCTTTATACAATATAATGTCGTTGGTTCCTAACCATTCCCATACAGAAAAAACAGCATCAGCATTGCTACGAGCGTTTTCTCCTGGGGTATAAATCAGATACATTTTTTTACTGTGCTCATATATATGCACTGAATCTGGAAGCCACCTCAAGAATGATCCCATATTATATTTGTTCTTTGCTAGGCTTTTAAGCATAGCCTTCTTTAGTATTATAGTTCCATCTTGATGATACTCTACATCTACCTGATGATTCCCTATATACTTACCATCGCTATCCTTACTGCCATCATGTATATCTCTGCCAAAAGAATAGACACCATCTTTTTCTCTTAGATCAAAACCATGTGACATCCTAGCAACGTTACAGTCAGCAATGAAATGATCCTTCACTTCGTTATAGCCTTGAAACTCGCTATAATATATGTCGTGGTATGACATAGTATCTCCTTCTAAATTATAGTTACGATGTAATTTTCCAAACTCTTTATGTTCACCAAAGGTATCACTCATGTCTATCCATAAAGTTCTGAAAGCTTCACGGCTATTGTCAGCACAACCCCTAACAGATGGGCTATTAACTTTTAATATATCCCTCTTGCTTGGAATCCAAGCGTTATCAGCAAGCAGTACTGTTGTTGATTCACCACCTTTACCGTTGACTTTTCTTAAACATGTTCTTCCAAAAGGATATTCGTTAAAGTAATATGTGCAATCCTCCCTTACATCTTTAACCAATCTTCCCCACCCTCTATGTTTCATTGGCCTCTACCTCTATTACATCGCCAAAGGTACAGTCATCTTTATAATACTCTGGATTAGAATTAAATGCAACCCATATCACTGGATAATCTGGTGGGTATTCAGGAAAAGATCCATACATATCAGTTAGATATATTAAAACAGTTGGCTCGATACTATTATCTTCTACCCACTCAAACGCAGGCTCGAAGGCTGTGCCCCCGCCACCACCTATCTCTAGTTGAACTGGCAGTTCATCCTGAGTATATGTCTGAACGTTTGCTACATCTGCATCAACATACACAATGATTGTTTCATCTACATCACAGTCCTCTGCTATCTTAGAAATCTCACCACCAAATTGATTTATCATTTTAGGATAGCCCATTATAGAACCGCTTGTATCTACTGCTACCACTACAGTTCTTAACCCTTCCTTCTTGCGTAGGGATGGAAGATAAATTCCAGATGATATAAATTTTTTCATTGGATATTTCCAATCGTACTCCTCTGTTATATAATCCGTAGCATATTTATACAGTTCCTCCTCCCATTGCACCTTTGGGTTAAGGAAATCTGAAATGTAATCTTCAAATGCACCTGGTACTGTACCTCTTAGCTTGCACATCTCTGCGGCACTTACTAACTTCTGCTTCCACTCACTTTCTAACTCACCCTTCTGAGATGGTGACTCAACAGCATCATCGAAGGTTCCGCAACCACCTACATCCCTCATCTCCTCTCCATCCTCGCCGATTACCCAGCCCTGTTCAAATTTGATCGGGTGAAATTTATCACGACTCCAATACCCTTCTTCTTCTAGTATCATATTATAAATAGTATCTGCTGTCAAATTTCTATACCTGTTATCAAACAGCGCATCGTCAGGAAGTTCAACCTTTGCATCTATCAGCACTGGATTGATGGCTAAGTCCCCCGCAATATTCCAGAGAATGTGATTGCGAATACCTCTCCTAGTAAGATGCATGAAAGCCGGATGACATACCTCATGCAATAGAACTCCCATTGTTATAGCAGTCGAAAGGCTCTCGGCATACTCTCTGTTGTAGTATATTTTTCTACCATCAGTGCCGAAGGTTGACACCTTTTCATCGCCTTCCTCTATTAACATAGGGCACATCAACGACCCAAAGAATGGTTGGTCTAACAACGCATGAGCTTTTGCTACCTCTATCTTACGCTCTAGTTCCATAAATTTTCTCCATCTTTTTGATAATGGATTCGCCTGCTTCTACTACCTCTTTCCTTTTTGACTCGCTATTACGCAACCCAATAGCAGTAGTTGATAACAGTTCCTTGATGATTTCTTGCCTAATTTCCTCTAGATTTTCATCGTCATTAAGGTTCAAATCAGGTAAGATGTCCACCAATCTCTTCATTTTTTCGGTTAAAGTCTGGTGAATCTTTGGTTTCTCGTTGGATAAAACACTATTCATATGGGCTACAGCATCATAAACCCTGTCATATACTGCCATATTAGTACGCTGTAACTCAGCACGCATGCTCTCTGCTACCTCATCTCGTATCCTCTGAGCCTCCTCATCTCCAACTGCTACCCTTAAATCTAGGTTATGTGAGTCTGGAACAGGCCTAATGTGGTGTTCCATCCTTACTTTATTGAGGAATCTCTCGGATGAGGGGTAATCTGACCTACGAAACAGGCCACCTGTCTGTCGTAGCCTATCTTTAGCCTCATCTATCATGGATTCGTACTCTATACCAATAAAATTCTTCTCTTTTTCAAAGTCACTCTTGAATTTTCTGTACTGTGATGACCATTCAAGGTATCTTTTGTTAGGCATTAGCCTAAATTCAACGCGCCCTGTAACCCACGGCAATGTTAGTTCTTCAAATACCTTAGTAGCATTGCGCTTAACTGCCTGTAAATTATTAAGATACCTAGCATTTATAATTATCTTATTAAAATTACCGCACTCAAGCCTACTATCTATGCCATACTCTTGTGCTACCTTGTTAGACACGTCCTTGTCTATCTTCCTACCACTAGGTATTCCGATATCAAGGGATGCAAGCATACACTTCTCGTTAAGGCTCATATATTTTCTCCTTATCCTAAAAGGATATCTTCATTGTCCATAGCCCATTGACCAAAGGCTTTGCAGTCCATTACTTCTGGGTTCATACCCTTAACAGTGAGGATACTGAACTCACCTGGCAACCTACCAATGTACTTGGCTATATTCTCAAAGTTCTTGGAAGTTGCATGACCTCCAAGCGAACAGGCAATAGCATACTTTGCGCTTGGATTCTCTGGAACCATAGCCTTCATAGGATTGTTGATGCAATCATCAGGGTCAGGCACCTCGACCGCTATGTCCTCGTGTGCTATGAATTGTACAGCCGCGCCCTCCCCCACCAGTGAGGAGTAAAGAGCGTGTCTGAGAGCCTTAGAGGGGCTCTGCTTGCGGATATGACTCAGCCTCTCCCAACTTCTAGGTGTAGGCCATGCCCACTCATCACTACCCTTCTCTGGGCGTTGATGCGCCAGTTTACCACCATGTAAATGAAGGAATGATATGACTATGGGATCGACTTGTTTCTTTATGAAGTGATCCTTCAAGTCATCTATGTCCATGACTGCTTCAAAGTGCATGAACCTATCCTGTTGAGCAGAGGATAGCCCTCTATTCACACCGCCATGTTGTTTTCTATTACCTAACGCTATAATAATCCAGCCATCAGGCAAATGATAGCCACCTAAACGTCTCTCTAATATAAGTTGCTGACCCCCCATCATGGTGTCTTGCTTGGCATCTAAATACTCATCCCAAATAAGAACACCCTTCTCTCCATCACGCTCTGCTTGTGGGAGGATGTCAGGTACAGCCCAGAAAGAAATACCACCTTCCATATATGGAACGCCCTTTAGATCACTGGGGTCTAGTTGAGAAAATCTAACATCAATCTTGCCACCATACTCATCAGCAAAGACATTAGTTTCCTCTGTCTTACCTATACCAGACTCACCAGTGACCAAGACAGGTTCTTTCTTTTCAACTGCATACTTATATATTGTAGACAGTTCAGCAACTCGAACTTGTACTGGCATATATATTACCTCTCTGATTGTGTCACTGTGGGTGGGAGGGAGTGTAGCACAAGGGAGGACACATATACAACCTTGTTATCCCGCTCTGCCACTGACAGAGGAACAGAATTGTCCTCATCACTGGCTCGATAGACAATGGCATCCCTATTGTCTATTACTTCTAACTTCTTGATGGCATCCTTAAGCATGGGAACATCCCATCTTAACCGCTTCCCAATCCGTATCTGGAGCAGCCACCTTCATGCGCTCCATATGTCTTGGTGTTCTAAGGATGTGTTGCTTACGGAATTTACGATCACTCTTTCTGAGTTCTCGATCTTCCTCTCTCATTGCCTCTTTCCACTGGTCAATACTCATCGTACCACCATTGGCCTTGAGGACTTTCTCCAAACTATCTAAGTGTGACATTACTGTCTCCCAGTCGATAGTGTATTTACCGCCCCCAATATACGCAACTTGGCGACGACCCCTTCATTCCCATCACGCGGGAAATGAATAAAAAATCTGTAATGAGTTGGCGGTAGATCATCACAACCTTCCGTCATAAACTCCTCGTATATCTTTATAACCCTAACCCATCCTATGTGATCACCATTTCTACCATCAAAACCTATGTCTGGACTCTCACCCCTATCCAGAAACAGCTTTTCAAGGTAGTCATATGTCTCAGCATAGTCCTCTGTTGGAAAGTGTGGTTCCGAACACGTCTGCCAAAAACTAACCACCTTATCACGCAAAGGCTTGCCATTCTTGTCATCCATAAATGCAAACCTCGCATCTTTTAAGTTAGCAAGTAAATATACTAGAGCAAACCCATTAAAGCGTGCTTGTATAGCCAATAAACCATACTTCAAATGTATGTCTCTCATCCTCTGTGCCGAACCGCTGTAAGAATTGCCTCGAATCCACTCAGCCTCTGACATCGCACCATTTGGACAGATCACAACGTCAGCAAACCTATCATAAGACATGGTTGCTCCTATCCCATTCTAACTCTAGCATCTCTTGCAATGCTTCAGGCAATAAAATTTGCAAGACCTCAGCCTGTCTGAATGTAAAGTTAAGTTCCTCAAAATCATCTTCACCTACAGGCTTTGAGACGCTGATGCTTGGAAACCCATCATCATCTATCACAACACCCACCTCTACATATCTACCTATTGCCATTAGAAATCTCCTTTTGCCACTTGAAATACCCTTAAGCCATGACTTCGCCACATATCTACCACTTTCTGACGGTCATCAAACACCACCACCTTTTCAAATTCGAACTTCGCCATTTGAGAATTGTGGGTAGTTACCTTTAGCATGCTTTCGTGCACACTCATCGAAGAAGTCTTATCTGCCACGAGAATCTGACCAGATAGACCAAGAAT
>DAOVXI010000114.1 GCA_030636245.1 Deltaproteobacteria bacterium | reverse complement strand
GATACGCAAGGCTTGACACTAGCGTATCAAATGCGGAGTCAACAAAGGGCAGGTTGTCAAAGTCCGCGCATACGGAACGGGTGTTCGTTGAGCAGCGTGTGAGCTGAGTCATCTTATGTGATATGTCGCAGCCGAAAAGTTCTGTTGTATTCTCTTTCGAAAGATTTTTTATCACCTCGCCCGTGCCGCAACCAATGTCAAGCACCTTACCGAGCGCTTTACCTTTAAGTGAGTTGGTAAGTTTCCTTGCAATATCTTTTTGCAGCCCGGCGTACTTGTCATAGCTCGCCGCCGCGTCTGAGAAAGACAGCTGTATTTTCTCTTTAAAACTTGCCATTACATTCTCTCAAAGAATTTAGTCATTATCTCTGTCACTTCCTTCGGCATAGTTATGAAAGGCGCGTGCCCGGCTTTGTCAATAAGGCTGAGTTCAGAGTTGTTTAGGTTATCATTTAAATACTCGGCAGAGCGTTTGTCGCAAACCTCGTCTCTTGATCCATGAATAATAAGCACAGGGCATTCTACCTTGCAGAGCTCCGAGCGGATGTCCGTTCTTATCAATGCCTTAAGTGAATTTAAGATGCTTACCTTATCAAGATTTTTTATATTCTCTTCCAAGAGATCAATCGTCCTTGTTACCTCGGAAAGTTCTTGCTCTTCTTTGGTGAAATTAAGTTTGAAAAACCGCTTAAGGGTGCCGCTCATCTCAGAGCTTAAGTCCATCAGCATTCTTCTCGTGAGCGCGGGACTTTTACCAAACGGAAAGTCATCTTTTTTTGTGTAGCATGGACTCACTCCGAAAAGGACTAGCGAGTTGACTTTTTCAGGTGAGAGTGCTGCCGCCTGAAGGAGGGTGAGCCCTCCTAGAGACCAGCCGATTCCGTCTATTTTTTCTCCTTGGTATTCTTTTTCTATTAATTCAAGTGGCGCTTCGAGATTTGGCTCACTCCATTTAGCGTTATTTACTGAATTGCCATGACCGGGCATTGTTAATGCTGAATCACCTGTAGCTTCGATGTTTAGGGCATTCCAGATGAAGGGTCCCGTTGCCCATCCGTGTAGCATTAGTTTTTTCACTTTAGCGCACCGGCTATCTTTTCTACTGATTCTATTAATTCTTTTTCCGTGTGTTCACTCGTAACGGTTATCCTTAGTCTCGCGCTCCCTTGTGGCACACTCGGTGGGCGAATAGCCTGGATGAAGATGCCCTCAATGAGAAGTCTTTCACTAACCTTCATGGCGTCATGATTGGGACCAATAATGGCGGGGATTATCTGTGTCGTGCTGTTGAGAGTGTCGATGCCTCTATTGTTAAGTTCTTCTCTAAGTAGCTCGGCATTTTTTTGTAATCGTGTTATACGCTCTGTATCATTGTTAATTATTTTTATGGCCTCTACGGAAGCGGCGCAGACAGCAGGGGGGAGGGAGGTCGTATATATAAATGACCTGGCGGTATTTTTAATAAGTTCTATTATCTCGGTTGAGGCGCAGACATAAGCGCCGAAACTGCCTAGAGCTTTGCCGAAGGTTCCCATCTCTATGATTCTATTACTCTTGATGTTGAATACTTCGGTCGTGCCTCGCCCGGTACTACCTACAGAGCCGGTGCCGTGCGCGTCGTCAAGATATATGAGTGCGTCAAACTCCTCGGCAAGTTCTGTTATTTTCTTAAGCGGCGTAACATCGCCGTCCATGCTGAAGACACCATCGGTTATGATCATCTTTCTTTTTGATTTTGATTCTTTGAGAAGTTCTCTGAGTTTGTCTGTATCGAGATGAGGGTAGCGCCGTAATGAGGCTCTACTCCCGGTTATGCCGTCTACGATCGAGGCGTGGTTGAGTTTATCCGAGAAGATCTCGGTGTTTCTGTCACAAAGAGATGTGATGACACCTATGTTCGCGTTATAGCCCGAGTTGAAAACAAGTGCGGCTTCTGCATTCTTGAAATCCCTTATTGCCTTTTCAAGTTCAATGTGAGGCGTCATGGTTCCTGATACTAGGCGAGAAGCGCCGCTACCAGTGCCATACTCACTGATGGCAGATATCGCGGCGTCCTTTAGTCTTTGGTCATTTGCGAGCCCCAGGTAGTCGTTTGAGCAAAGTAGCAGTACATCTTTATTGTCTATATTTATGTATTTTCCCTGCGGGCCATGCACCTTTTTTATACGGCGGATGAGTCCCTTATCTTTAAGCTCAATGAGTTTTTCGGTTATGAAGTTATCCATGGCAGGGTTCTCTATTTGTGGGCGCCTTTGGGTTTAAGACCAAGGTCCTTTAGCATGGCCTGGTCCTCTTCAGTGGAGCGGCCCTTTGTCGTAAGGTAGTTGCCGACCATCATGCCGTTTGCTCCAGCGGCAAATATAAGCGCCTGCATGTCACGGAGATTTACCTCTCTGCCGCCGCAGACTATCAGATCTTTTTTTGGCATCATAAGCCTTGCCGTTGCGATTATCTTAAGACACTCTATAGGCGTTAAGTTCTCTGCTTCTTCAAGTGGTGTCCCGGGGCGTGGGTTTAAAAAGTTTATGGGTACGCAGTCAACGTCCAGCTCTTTTAATGTGGTGAAGAGTTCTATTCTCTGCGCCCACGATTCCCCGAGTCCGAAAATACCTCCCGAGCAAACATAGAAGCCTGTATCCTTGGCTCGCTTGACCGTATTTACGTCATCATCGTAAGCATGGGTGGTGCAGACCTCCGGAAAGAAGCTACGGGAGGTCTCAAGGTTATGGTGATAGCTTTCAAGCCCGGCGCTCTTGAGCTGCTCCATTGTTTTACTACCAATTGTTCCAAGCGAAGCACAGCTCTCAAGTTCAGTGGAGTCTTTTATCCCACGTATAGCATCCTTTAATGTATCTACATCGCTCTCTTTCTCGATCGCCGTGCCGCTGGC
The DNA here is from genome assembly GCA_030636245.1 of Deltaproteobacteria bacterium. Classification (GTDB taxonomy): domain Bacteria; phylum Desulfobacterota; class GWC2-55-46; order GWC2-55-46; family DRQE01; genus DAOVXI01. Next base: position 2,860 of record DAOVXI010000114.1, on the reverse strand, counting down.
CACGATAGAGAACTCTCTGGCTCCATTATCTTTTGCTTCTATAGCTTTCTCAACTATCTTTTCAGCGCTCTCCATGGGGAACTCTTCGATATCGGTTGTGTACTTAACGGATTGGGAGCAGAAGGAGCAATCCTCTTTACATAGGCCGCTTTTGGCGCTGACTATACCGCAGAGATTAACCTCGATTCCCTTGAACTTTCTCCGTACCTCTTCGGTGATACTTAGTATGCTAAAGATCTCATTACCTGGAAGCACGGTTATTTTAAGCGCTTCATCCGTGGAGATACCTTTGCCCAAGAGAGCTTTTTCCTTAAGTTTATTAAGAAGTTCCGTCATGATCATGGTATTTTGCCACAGAAGAGAGTTTATTGTCAACCAGATTTATATGATGGGTGACAATAGGCTGGGGTGGTTTATTGATACTTCCTTCTGAAAAGCCCTCGTGCGCTTTCAATTCTGTCAATAAAGAGTATGCCGTCCAAGTGGTCGATCTCATGCTGTATGGCTATGGCCTCAAGGCCCACGGAGGTTATGGTCATCGCTTCCATATCCTTATTAAGCCCGCTTACGGTTATCTTTTTAAATCTCCTGAGATTTCCCGTGTATTCCGGTATGGAAAGGCAACCTTCGCGGACCATCTTTTTCCTGCTGGCTTCTTTAATAACGGGGTTAATCAGGGTAAAAGGGCCCTGACCTTGTTTTTCTTCCACCACGTTCACGGCTATTATACGTTTAAGCACGCCTATCTGTGGAGCGGCTATCGCGACCCCGGGGTTTGCATTTAGGGTATCCGTAAGGTCCTCTATCTCAGATAATATTACAGGGTCATCAGGCAAGACATCTTTAGAGATTTTCCTTAGAAGGGGGGCAGGGTATATGAGAACTTTTCTAACGGCCATGGTGTGATTGACCTAAAGGTCGTCGTAGCTTTCTATTTCTTTTATCTCTATCTTTACGTTCATGCTCTCACCGAGGGTCTTAATAGAGCTTTTTATTGTCTCGTCATCAAGGTTCTCCGGAAAACGCACCTCCATGAGCATTATATACAGGGGCTTCTCCTCTCCTTTAATGACCTTTGTAGCCAGGTCTGTAATGTTTATATCCCACTTTGCCAGAAAATTAACGGTCTTATAAACAATGCCAGGTCTGTCTGAGCCGGATACTGTTACAAGGTGTGTTGAGTTACCTGTTCTGTTGCCGGAGTCTTCCAAGATCTCACGGAGCGTTATGCCGAGCGCAAGATCGAGCTCAACCTCGGTAAGGTCTTTCTTTAGGGCATCAATGTTTGCGTCTTCGGGAATACTAGTTATGAGTATCATGGCGAACTCGTCAGCAAGTATCGTCATTGAAGAATCTTCGATGTTGCAGTTATGGGTGAAGAGTACTTTTGTCACAGCCGCCACTATTCCCGGGCGGTCGCTGCCTATTGCGGTAAGTGAATATCGTGTCATTATCCTTTGGCTCCCTTTTTCTTTTCATCGGGTGCTTGATAATATTTTTTGCCCTTTAGCTCCTCCGGCATATAATCCTGAGCAACCTTTGCGTCTTCATAGTTGTGAGGATATTTATAACCCTTTGCGTATCCCGATTCTTTCATGAGTTTGGTTGGTGCGTTCCTTAGACGGAGCGGAACCGGTAGAGCGCCTTTTTCAGTTACGTCTTTTTTAGCAAGTTTGTAAGCTGCGTATGAGGCGTTGGATTTAGGGGAGGTCGCAAGGTATGTGGCGCCTTGTGCAAGAGGTATCCAGCCCTCGGGCATCCCGACGAAGTGCACGGCTTCCTTGACCGAGATCGCAACAGAGAGCGCGCTTGGGTTTGCGTTGCCTATGTCTTCGGAGGCGAATATGACCATGCGGCGGGTTATAAAGAGCGGGTCTTCGCCTGCTTCTACCATTCGGGCAAGCCAGTAAAGTGAAGCGTCGGGGTCGCTTCCCCGCATGCTTTTTATAAAAGCCGAGACTATGTTGTAGTGTTCGTCCGCTCCCTTGTCGTAAAGGATGGCCTTTTTCTGCATGGCCTCTTTGGCCATCTCAAGTGTTATCTCACGCGTGCCGTCTCTATCTGCTTCAGTTAGCATGTAGGAGGTCTCAATGGTGGTGAGCGCCTCTCTTGCGTCACCGTGCGAGAAGCCTGCTATGAACTCAAGGGTTTTTTCATCTACCTTTATATTGTCAAGGCCATTGCTCTTACTGTCTATCGCCCGTTTAAGAAGCTTTAGAATATCTTCGCCGGAGAGGGTCTTTAGGATCAGCACCTTGCATCTTGAAAGCAGGGGGGCGTTCACCTCGAAAGAGGGATTTTCCGTTGTTGCGCCGATAAGCGTTATCGTGCCATCCTCCACGCTGTGAAGGAAAGCGTCCTGTTGGCCCTTGTTGAAGCGGTGTATCTCGTCAACGAAAAGAATGGTCCTTTTGCCAAGTTTTTTATTCAGCTCTGCTTTTTTAATTACCTCTCTAATTTCCTTAACACCGGAGAGAACGGCTGAGAACTCGACGAACTCCGCCTTTGCCGCTTGTGCAACAATGCGTGAGAGAGTTGTTTTCCCGATTCCCGGAGGACCCCATAGTATAAGAGATTTAAGTGTTCCTTCTTTGATGATAGAGTTCAGGAACTTACCCTCACCGATAAGGTGTTCCTGGCCGACGAACTCGGCAAGAGACTTAGGACGCATCCTTTCGGGAAGCGGAGCCGGAGGTGATTTTTCTTCTTCGATTTTTTCGAACAGATCCATGGCTTATATCCTACAACAAATAAAGTTCTTAAACAACCGGAGATGAAAAAACTCAGAACAGGAAAATGTAGCGCAGCAGGAAGAGGAGGCTGAAGATATGCAGCAGGGGAGAGCATTCCCGTATACGTC
>DAOVXI010000221.1 GCA_030636245.1 Deltaproteobacteria bacterium | reverse complement strand
GATACTTTGAGTTAAGCTCATGGATGTGTACGTCTGTTGTGAGGAGAACGCTAAGCTCGGTCTCGTTACTTAACCCCGAGTCTTTTAATGCCGCCTCTGCCGTTTTTCTTACGAGACTTTGGTTTATCCCCGTCGTCGCCTTCGGCTTCACCATCACTTGTATCGCTACCTTCAGTTTGCTCCTCCTTTGTCGGAATGACAGGCTCCGGGTATTCTATCCTGGAATGGTATATTCCGGCAAGCACATGGTTAAAGCTGCTGGTTATGCTGTGAAGGTCCTTAAGCGTAAGTTCGCACTCATCAAGCTGACCGTCGATGAAGATGCGGTTGACTATGGTCTGCGTAAGGCCCTGGATCTTTACGGGCGTCGGGTCGGGTAGCGTTTTACTGGCCGCCTCTATGGCATCGGCCAGCATAACAAGGCCCGCCTCTTTTGTCTGCGGCTTGGGGCCCGGGTAACAGAAATCTTTTTCATTCACGACTTCTCCCTCGCCCGCTTCCTTCGCCTTCTGATAAAAATACTTTATCAAAGATGTCCCGTGATGCTGCTCGATGACATCAACAATGTCCTTACCCAATCGATGCGACTTTGCAAGCTCCGAGCCTTCCCTCACGTGGTTGGTCAGGATAAGCGCGCTCATTGAAGGCTGCAGCTTATCGTGACGGTTCTCGCCGCTCATGTTCTCTATAAAATAAAGAGGCATCTTCATCTTGCCTATGTCGTGATAGTATGAGCTGACGCGCGCGAGAAGCGGGTTTGCGTGTATGGCCTCGGCCGCCGCCTCAACAAGCGTTCCAATAACAATTGAGTGATGATAGGTTCCCGGAGCCTTTACAGCGAGCTCCTTCAAAAGAGGATGGTCCATCCTTGATAACTCAAGTAGACGAATGTTTGTCGTGTATCCGAATATCATCTCCAATAGAGGCGTAACACCGACGACTATTATGGCAGTGACTATACCGTTAACGCAGCCCGCGAAGATAAGCATAAAGGGCTCTCCGATGCCCGAGCCTCCCTTGATGGCCGCGATACTCAGAAGCACGACACTGTTGACTATGGCAACATGCACTCCGGCCTTCATTATAGTGGAGCGCTGGGTCGCCTGCCTCACGCCCATGGTCGCGACAACACTGCCCACAAAGAAGTAGGCGGCGAACTCAAGAGAGCTGCCGAGAAAAAATCCAGCCATGATGGACAAGACGGCCGCGAATATCAGAGCCGTCTCGGAGTTCAGGAATAACCTTACGAGCATCACCCCCGCGGCAACAGGTATCATATAGACGAATAGCGCTGAGGGAATGAACGGGAATATACTTTGGGTTACGATGGAAACGGAGCCTGAAAAACGAAGCACAAGGAGGGTACTTAAAAACACCACCGCCATGAAGAGCATATCTCGCGGCAGATCGCTGAACTTACGTATATTTGTACGGGCAAATACCGCGTTGACCGTTAAGAGAATGAAGGTAAAGATAAAGAGACCGGCCGCCGGGATAAAGAACCTCCCCGTACCCTCATCCTTCAGCACTGTGTTTATAGCATCAAACTTTTCACTCAACTCAGGCGTTACCTTCTCGCCTTTTCTTATGACTATCTCACCCTTCTTTACGCTCATGAACTCGGTCGTGATCTCGACAGGGCTCTGTATATCCACCGTCGCCACATCGCCGACACTGTAGTCATAGGTATAGAGTGTGTGGAGCGGAAGGAAGAATACCGCCACAAAAAGACTGACAGCCAAGAGCAGTCCCGCTTTGAGCGGAGAGACCCCTTTAAGGGAGTACTCCTTTATTGTCTCGCCCAGAAGCGACTTTACGCCTGTTACATTCTTCATATCTCTTCCTC
>DAOVXI010000111.1 GCA_030636245.1 Deltaproteobacteria bacterium | reverse complement strand
ACAACAAAAGTGGACGTCACAGGGGAGGCGAGTTCAACCCATCCGGAAACAAGAGGAAATACTTCAGCATCCGGCGCGAGCCCCAGTTCAGCCGATAATTGCAATTTTGTGGTCAGCCCGAAGGATCCACCACCTGCAATTCTGACCTCATTTTCATTGAAACGGTCGAGATAATCCATTTGACCGTACAGCGTATACCCTTTCTTAGGTTTATATCTAAGGCCTGTATACATGTTTTGTCCATCGACATTGTTGTTAATATGCAGATAGTAATATCCGATATAATATTCAAAGACATGGATCGACTCGCCCTGTCTTTTGATTTTCTTCGCGTCCCGGTCCTCAGGATTAACTTTTAGTATCCTCTCAACGTACGATAAAGAAGTGTACTTATTACCGGCCCACAGGTGGTACCTCGCAAGCCTTATTAGTAACGCCCTCTCATCCTGATTTATCTCTAACGACTTCTCAATCAACCGTATCGCCTTGTCATAATCCTTCTGCCAGGCATAGGTATCGGCGATACCGGTAATTGAATCGAGATTTTCAGGTTTTCTTCTAAGTGCCTCATTGTAGATTGCCTGGGCAGCATCGTAGTTACCCATCCAGGAAAGCACTCTTGCCTTCCCGTTTAGTGCATCGATATTGTGGGCATCGCTTTTGAGTATTCCATCATACGCTTCGATGGCCCCTGCGAAATCCTTCTTAAGCGCTTTTATTTTCGCTTCTCGCAGCCGTATTTCCACAGAAGAAGCATGCGAAACGGCCGCTGAGAAACAGGCAAGAAGAATAAGTCCTATGATGCATCTAGTCGCAATACTATACTTTAACCACATTTTTTCCCGTTCCTCTCTCCCTGCTGTAAAATCCTTTTCTTTTAAACTTAGACCACCCTTTCTTCCCCCTAAGATAATTAATAATGCCATTTATTCTACTCAACAGGATAAATTGTCTGTACCCGAAATTCTCCAGAATTCCGTAGAATATAAGTGTCAATATTTCATGGTTGTTATTGAAGTGGAGCAGTGAACGCCCATGATTATCGGTCCTTCCTACTTTCTGAGGCCATGCACTAATAACTACTGAAGCAACAGAGAGTAAGATGCCATAAGCAACTGCAACCATGAGAAACATGAACAGATAAGAGTAGCTGAGATTGTCCATATAGAATAGGAGGGGAAGTGTAAGATACCCCAATAATTCAATAGGTGCTCCAAGTAGTTCAAAGAGGAAATAATAAGGCAATGCAAAAAAACCTATATTGCCATACCTTTTGTTAAAAATCATCTTCCGATGGTAATACATCGTCTCAATTAAGCCTCTCTGCCATCTGTCGCGCTGTTTCCAAAGACTTACGATACTCTCAGGGACTTCAGTCCAGCAAAGTGGGTGTGGAGCAAAGGCTATCTTATTCGTGAGACCTTTCTCTTTTATATACCTATGCATCCTTACTATTATCTCCATATCCTCACAAACCGTCTCAGCATTGGGTGCGGTATATTCATATGCAATTTTCGAGGTTAGTCTTTGTGTGAGATATCCACCAACCTTGACCACAAAGTCTTTCCGAAATATGCCGAAAGCACCTGAAATAATAAGTAGTGCATCCAGCCTTGCAAGGCCGGCTCTTCCTAGTGTAAACGCTCTAATATACTCTAACATCTGGAATATGGCGAGTCTGTCTTTTGGCACTTTTTTTGATCTTATCTTACCATCTCTCACATCACAGCCATTTACTACTGCAATTTGTCCTCCTATTGCCACAATATTTCTATTGTCAAGGGCCATTCGAAACGCATGAAGAAGTGCATCCTCATCAATAATAGAGTCTGCATCAATAGAAACAAAATATGGACAATGTGATGCATTTATGCCTGCATTCAGTGAATCTGCCTTTCCACCGTTTTCCTTATCTATCAGTATAAGTCTGAGTATGTGCTCAGGGAGATCAGACTTTGATTCATAGTATCCCTTCACCGATGCTGTTGTTATGTGATCAAGGTAATCTATATCAATGCGCTTCATATTGAATGCCTTCCTGACAACCTCAACTGTTGAGTCACTCGAACCATCATTTACTATAACTATTTCAATCCCCGGGAATTGTAAATTAAGGAGCGATCTTACAGACTCAACAATCGATTTTTCCTCATTGTATGCCGGCACAACTATTGAAAGGGGGGGGGTAAAGGGAGACGTCATTGCAACATCCAAATCCTCAAATCTTCTGCTGACTACTCTTCGCCTCACTTCATAAAAAGACAGTACGATGAAGAAAAGATTGATAGTATTATATGAAAAAAAGTAGGCTAGAAAAAGGTACTCCATGGTCTTATAAAGATTTTCCAGAATCACGGATTCACCCTTTAAAATATCTTGCTGCTTCGTCTCTCACTTCCGGGGAAGGATCATTCATTGCTATACTCTTGAGAGTCTCCGCAGTATCACTGCTAATGAGAGTGAGCACACGAAACGCGTGTACGCGCATGTTCTTATCCGGGGACGACGTGAAGTGAATATACATTTTTTCTTTGGAGCATAGTTCATTAACAATACTTGTGGCGAGTTCATCATGTTTTACTGTTTTATCGTAGGAAACGCCTGCTGCATACGATATCCCTCTCATGTAAGAGCGCATATCCGGCAGTTGTTCTGCTTTCTCCGAGAGCAGCTCAATAGAGTGCTTTGCATCTAATTGGGCAAGTCCGATAGCCACCCTTCTTCGTACAAATTCATCTGAATCTTCCAGCGCAGATGCGACTATTCCGAATGCTCTGTCTCCCCCTATGGCTGTAATAGTATTGACGACAGCAGCTCTTACCCGCTCATTTGGATCATAAATACATTTTTCCAACCTCTTCATAAAAGTATCGAATAATAATTGATCATCATTGTTCAGGAGCTGCTTTCTCCTGAATTTTCCGATTCCACCTAGTGCAGATGCTCGGACATCCGGATCGACATCATCCAGGAGGTTCAAAAGATACTTTAATGCTCCACGTTTCCTGCTCTTCCCCATAAGCCAGGCCATTCCAAGCTTTCTCGTTCTTGTTTCGGGTACACTTTTTACCAACTCATTTACCTTTCCGGGTTTCTCCGATAAGAGTTGAGAAAGAGACGTTGTCACAATCTCACGGAACTGTCTGTCTGAGGAATCCAGGGCATGAGTAAGCGCCTCAATGGCCATTGGTTGTTTATATTGCCCCAGTAGTTCAGCGGCACGATATCTGACGCTCACCACAGGATCAAAGAGCATCGAGGACAGAGCCGAAATAATTTCGTCATCTCTCTCTACAGTGATCACAGCCTCCATGGCTCTTATTCTCACCTCTGCAGAGGGATCTTTCTTCATAATTCCGAGGATTGCCGTAAAGAACTCCGAAATGTCAATGAGCCTCAGCATTGCCATTGCCTCCACCCTGAGGGTTGGGTTGAGAGATTCCTTGAGCAATGTAAGGAGGTCATCGGTAAATTTCCTATTATCATGAGCGAGGAGGAGCTTTACCGCAAGATTGTTTGTCTCAAGGGCTCTTGACCGTATCGTATCAACAATCGCTCCAAACCTCGGATTTTCTTTGATGACGCTAATAGCGCCTCTTATCTGCTTAATCTCTTTTCTTGAGTTGAAGACCTACATAAGTATAGGGTCATCAAATGAAGCAAGGCTGACAAGGGCACCCGCGACCACACTCTCTGAAGGGTCATCAAGCATTTCAGTTGCAAAAGTCTTGCATTCCGCGAATCCCGACGCTCCAAGAGCAAGTGCGAAGGCAACCCTGACACTCTCATCCGGGTCCTTGGAAAGAGGTTTAGCTTTCTCTAGAAGTTTTTTACCGGGACCAGATGCGATACAGGCAATGGCTGTTACTCTCACCGCCTCTGAGGGGTCAAAAAGCCCTTTCTCAAAAAACTTTTCATTCCCTTTAAGACCAAACTTAATTAGTGCATCCAATGCCACTGCTCTCAGCAATGGATCGCTGCATCCTGTCATGTTAACAGTAAACTGATACGCATCCTTGTCCCGCACTAAAGAGGCGATTTCAATCAATGAAGATATAGATTCTGTTGGGAGTTCACGAATATTGAATCGATGGAGTATCTTTTGAAAGTGTGCAGGTTTGACTTTCCTCACATACTCCACCACTTCATGTCGAACAGCTTCTGACCCATGAGCGAGGAGTTGAATAATATCGTCAAGGATCTTGCTATTCTCTCGTGCAGCAAAGTATCTAATCCCCTCTATCCTCACCTCTTCCGCGGCATCTCTTAAGAGGCCAATAACACTTTCCCTTTCAGCGGTAAGCTCCAACTTTCGGAGAGCAGTGAGTGCGGTGCTTCTGACTTTAGAGGAGGGATCCATAAGGAGTTTTTCTATCTTTTCCTGATGACAAGAAACTTTCAGTCCCGATAGTGCGATGAGTGATGACTCTCTTGCCATGGGATTCGGGTCGTCTAAAATGCTAGCGATATCATCGACATAATCTCGTGCATTGAGCATCCCGAGTGCATCCACAGAAGACTTCCTTACCCAGTATTCGTTGTCTTTAATATAGTTAATCAAATGTGGAATTGCTTCTTGAACGCCTATTTTGCCAAGGGCCTCGATTATCCTCGCTTTGAGAGTCCAGTCTGATGTATGAGAGAGTAGCTCCAGCATAGGCTCTGATGCCTCTTTTGTACCTGCTTCACCGAAAATCCTCACAATATTTTTTACTAAATTAACTTGAGAAGTAGTGAGTTTATCACTCATACTCTCTATTACCCCTGCACGCGCTACAAGAAATAGCACATGCTTGATCTCAGGCTTGTATTTATGTTTTCCATACTCATCGAGTATCCTCTCCACATAACCGATTCTCTCAAGAGCCATAGCGGCCCGCTTGCAGACTTCCACGTCATTCTCTTCGAGAGCGATAAGAAGCCCGGAAATCGCCTTCTCTCCTAGCTGCTCAAGTGCCTCAACCGCCCTCATCCTCACCCACCATTCGGGGTCTTTGAGTACATTAATAAGGTTATCTATTACAGCTGGATGACCAATATTCCCCAGAGCATTAGCTATCCTGACTCTCACAAATGGTACTGGGTCAGAAAGCAACAGCTCTGTTAGCTTGCTTACCGCTCTATCATCTTTTATCTTACCGAGGGCGCCGGCGGCTTTAGCCCTGACCTCAGGGCTGACATCAAAAAGAGCATCTATCAGTTGAGGTACAGCACTTTTAGCATCCAGCCATCCCAGTATTTCTGCCGCCCATCCTCTACTGGCATCACTTTTATAATCTTTCAATCCTTTTATCAGGTGCTTTGTCGAATCATCCCCTATGCTGACAAGGATTTCACCTATACGTGGGGGCAACCATGTTTCAGGATATCCGAGGGCTTCGATCAAAAACGGGATGGCCCTATTATCCTTTATTCTTCCAAGAGCGCGAAGTGCTATCGCTCTTACATCTTCATCTTCATCTTTGGTATCCCTGACAACAGAAAGCAGTTGTGAAACAGACCTCACGGAGCCGATATGCCCGAGCTTCTCTGCCGCAAGAGCCCTTTGCTTCCAGGAATTGGAATTCTTAACAATATCTAGATAACGGTCGGTGATCCCGGCTGCATCATAGAGTGTTCGAAAATGACTTAGTGGATGTCCTAAAAGTTCAGCTGCTCTATCTAGGATTATTTCAATATCTTTTTTGTTACCAATTTCCTTTAGACGCTTAACAATATCGTCAGATAAATCTGCCTTATCATCAGATAGACGCTTGATGAGGTCTTTATGCTTTTTAAATAACCTATCAGCTTGCTTTGTTCTTACAACTCTTTTCCTCCGTAAAATAACAAGTACGATGATCAAGGATACGATTATCAGTACAAAGGCAAGTGATATATGAATTAAGAAATGCAGCTCTATAAAATCATTAATGGACATAAGGTATGAATCACTCTCCATGTGCTTGTCATTTATTATTACAAGGTATTAACCTTACCGAGAGCAGAAAATATCCAGTGCCACAATCTGGGTCTAACCAACTCTTAGTTCCTGAAGGTTGGTCATTTCATTGACAGTTATCGTAGGCATTTTGCATCATGTAATCGGTAGCGTCAAAGGGGGTACAATAGACACCTCCAGCCTTTTTGTTTATTTAAATTGGATAGTAATTCGCGAATGTTTT
>DAOVXI010000051.1 GCA_030636245.1 Deltaproteobacteria bacterium | reverse complement strand
TGTAATGTAAGCGTATATACCCTCACCCTTCACATCATGCGGACATCCCACAACCGCGGCCTCACTCACGAACTTATGCGCAACAAAAGAGCTCTCCAGCTCGGCCGTGCCGAGACGGTGGCCCGAGACATTAAGCACGTCGTCTATGCGGCCCATGACCCATATGTCCCCGTCCTCGTCAACCCTGGCGCTATCGCCGCAGGTGTAGTAGCCTGGGAAACGGCTAAAGTAAACTTCCTTAAAACGCTCGTTGTTATGATCGCCGTACATGCCTCTTAGCATACCCGGCCATGGTTTTTCGATCACAAGGTAGCCGCCCTCGTTTGCCTTTGCCTCACTCCCGTCCTCTTTGAGTATCTTCGGAAGAACGCCGAAGAAGGGACGCGTTGCGCTTCCCGGCTTAAGTGTCGTCGCGCCGGGCAGTGGTGTTATGAGTATACCGCCGGTTTCCGTCTGCCACCATGTGTCGAGTATCGGCAGCTTGCCGCCACCGATAAAGGTGTGATACCACATCCATGCCTCGGGGTTTATCGGCTCTCCGACACTGCCCAGAACCCTTAAGCTTGAGAGGTCGTGTTTTTTGACCGGATCCTCGCCGCAGCGCATAAGCGCCCTTATGGCGGTTGGTGCGGTATAGAAGATACTCACCTTATGCTTCTCGACTATCTCCCAAAACCTTGAGGGAGTAGGATAGGTCGGCACGCCTTCGAACATCAGCACTGTTGCGCCTTCGGAAAGCGGACCATAGACGATATATGAATGACCTGTTACCCATCCTATGTCAGCGGTACAAAAGTATATGTCATCAGGGTGGTAATCGAATACATACTTGAATGTCATCTGAGAAAAAAGCAGATAGCCTGCGGTTGTGTGCAGTATGCCCTTTGGCTTGCCCGTAGAGCCGCTCGTGTAAAGTATAAAGAGCGGGTCCTCACTCTCCATGCTTGCGGCTTCGCACTCATCGCTTATCTCAGGGGCACTCATCTCGTCTTCAAAGTATGAGTCGCGTCCTTCCTGCATCAGAACATCCGCGCCGGTTCTCTTAACCACTATTACACTACTCACGCCGGATGCGCCCTTCAATGCCTCGTCAACATTGACCTTGAGCGGAACCGTTTTTCCTCCGCGGACCCCCTCGTCAGCGGTTACAACGAGCGCTGAGTCCGAGTCCTTTATCCTGTCCCTGAGAGCGGCGGAGCTGAAACCTCCAAAGACCACGCTGTGTATCGCACCGATGCGCGCGCATGCAAGCATCGCAACGCTTAGCTCGGGTATCATCGGCATATAGATAGTAACCCTGTCGCCTTTTTTAATTCCCTTACGCTTCAGCACATTCGCAAAGCGTCTGACCAGAAGGGCAAGCTCCGAGTAGGTGAATTTTTTCACATCCCCGTTATCAGCCTCCCAGATGATGGCGACCTTATCACCCAAACCAGCCTCAATGTGACGGTCAAGGCAGTTACGGCTAACATTCAGCTTGCCGCCGCTAAACCAACTTATCTTTGGCTCCGTAAAATCGTACTCAGAGACCCTGCTCTTATCGAAGGACACGTCCCAGAGAAGGAACCTTTCCGCCATCTCACCCCAAAACCCCTCGGGGTCCTGTATCGAGCGGTCATATAACTCCTTATAAGCGCTGAAACCGTCTATATGCGCCTTGCCTTTAAAGCTCGAAGGAGGAGGGAAGACCCTCGCCTCGTGACTTAATACCTCTATCCCTTTTTTCTCATCCTCCGATGACATTTATGGCCTCCGTAGCTAAAATTTACCCTACTTAGGATTATCCCATATGGCCCGATATAGTCAAGTGCTCAAAAAACATAATAAGGGCTTTAAATGCTTGATTTTATAGAAAAAAAATGCTAAATATAAATGTTGAGTAAAAGGAGTAGTAGATGCAGCTTGGACAAAATGAAAATATAAAATACAAGGGTAAGGTCTACCACATCCAGAGCGAGGATGGAGGCATGAACAACCCTGTTATTACGACCCTGCTGTTTGTCGGAGGAAACATTCTTGCCTCTCGCCGCACCAGCTACGAAGACATCATTAAGAGCGATATCCTCAAAGAAGTCATAAAAGATATCATGAACGGGCAGAGGAAGAGCCTTCTTATGGACCTTAAGGACGGACGGTTCGTAAAGCAAAACGCGCCCGTGAACAAACCAAAGGCTCCGCCCGTGGTGGTTCCGCCCGTGGCGGCTCCTGTACCACAGGCAGCTCCTCCGGCAGCGGCACCACCAGTGGCGGCACCGCCGCAAGCACCACCAGTGCCGCAGGCAGCGCCAGTGCCTCAGGCAGCTCCAACGGTAGCAGCGCCAGTGCCTCAGGCAGCACCACCGATAGCGCCACCGCCAATTGCAGTACCGGATACATCTGAGGCGGTCAGTGACGACGGCAAGACACTTGACGATATAATACTCGAACATCTGAGCATACAGAAGAAAAACCCTTAAGCGAGGCTTCATATTTTTAGCTCATCAATAAAGAAGATCAAACGACCAGTCCCTGCAGCCAGCCTCATTGGGGCTCAACTCACTGTCCCCTGCTTTAAAAATAAGGAAACAACGGAATCCATATGCAGATAAACGCCATAAGAGGTTTTAGCGACATACTGAGCGAAGACGCCGCCCTCTGGGCCGAGATGGAGAACCTCGCGAGAGAGGTCTTCGGCCTATACGGTTTTGAAGAGATCCGTGTACCGATAGTAGAAAGAACAGAGCTCTTTAAGCGCACCATCGGAGACACCACAGACATAGTTGAAAAACAGATGTATACCTTCACTGACCTTAAGGGTGACTCGCTTACGCTTCGTCCCGAGGGCACGGCCCCGGTCGTAAGGGCCTATATAGAAAATAAACTTTATACCGTGCCTGTACAAAGGCTCTTTTACTTCGGGCCCATGTTCCGTTACGAACGGCCGCAAAAAGGCCGCTACCGCCAGTTCCACCAGATCGGCGCGGAACTTCTCGGTGAACTCGCGCCAAGCTCGGACGCTGAGGTGATCCAGATGCTTGAGATCTACCTGGACAGGCTCGGCCTTAAGGACAAGACCATTGAGATAAACACGCTCGGATGCGCCGCATGCAGGCCTGCATACAGGGACGCCCTGCTTCTCTTCCTGAAAGACAAGGTTGAAGACCTTTGCGAGAACTGTCAGCGGAGGGTTGAGAAGAACCCGCTTCGTGCCCTTGACTGCAAAAGCGCCAAGTGTATAGAGGCAACACAAAATGCTCCCTCAACAATAGATCACGCCTGCGCCGAGTGCTCCGAGCACTTTAATGGGGTTAAAGACACACTCGAGAAGATGGCCGTGACCTTTGAGATCAACCCGCGTATGGTGCGTGGCCTTGACTACTACACAAAGACCGCCTTTGAAGTAACGGCAACGGGGCTGGGTGCGCAGAACTCGGTTGCGGCAGGCGGCAGGTACGATAACCTCACAAAGGAGTTAAGCGGACCAGAGGTGCCGTGCTTCGGCTTTGCCATAGGGTTTGAGCGCCTTGCCATGCTTTTGAACAAAGAAAACTTCAATAAGGCTAAAAAAGTTGTCCTCATAGCATTGGGCGATGATGCGGTCACGGCAGCTCTAAAAAAAGGCGGCACGCTTGATACATTAAGAGAAGCGGGGCTTAGGGTGATCTTTGAACACTCGGAGGCATCCGTAAAGAGCAAGATGAAGAAGGCCAACAAACTTGGCGCGGATTATGTACTCATAATAGGCGAGGACGAGCTTAAGGAAGGCACGGTCACATTTAAGGACATGGAAAAGGGCGAGCAGGTGAAGACGCAGCTGAGTGACATAATAAAGATGGTCAAAGCTTAAAGATGGACGGTTCATCCATAAACGCCTCCGTCTTCGGCGCTGTTGTGCTGCTGCTTATAGCCGGAGGCGGTGCGATGGTAATACTTTGGCTTGTCATGCCTTTTTCAATATTCGGGCTAAAAGACAAATTAGATGATATAATGACGGAGCAAAAGAAGACCCAAGATACCATAAAAGAGCTGCAGGCTTCGATCAAAGCAATAGGCACGCCCGGCGAAAGTGAAACATTTACCGAGAACTCGAATGATACCCAAAGCGAGTCCCTACCTAGGTAGCTGGTAAAGGAGGCACATGATGATCAATCCAGTGACACGCAGTAAAGAATTTACCGTTGAGTACATAGCAGAGCTTCTCTTAAAGCATAACGCCATTACACCGGAGGAACGCACGGAGATATCCATCAAGGCCGACACCCAGCGCGCGCGCCTCTTTAAAGCGCAGGAAGCCTACCACGCCAAAGGAAGGGCCGGCTCTGTCGCAGAGATGGTCTCCCCCTCCGAGGTTATCGCCTCTTTCGGCTTCGAGATAAAGGGCTCGGGAGGCAAGCCGCTCAGCGAGGACTTCATAACAGAGGTCATTGCCAAAGACCTCCAGATGCCGTACAAACGCATAGACCCCTTAAAGCTCGACATGGATCTTGTAACGAGCAAGGTCCCGCGCGCCTTCGCGCAGAAGCACCTCGTGATACCCGTAGACGAGACCCCCGAAGGGCTTATTCTTGCCGTTGCCGATCCATTCAACATGGACGCGGTAGAAAGCATCAGAAGAACATCAAAAGAAAAGATAATTGTCGTTCTCAGCTCCAAGAGCGACATCATAAAGATAGTACGTGAGTTTTACGGTTTCCGCTCATCCGTCATGGCGGCATCAGAGGAGGCTGCCGAAACGCTCGATCTTAGCAACCTCGAGCAGTTCGTTAAGCTTAAAGGCTCCTCCGACATAGACGCCTCCGACCAGCACGTCATAAACGCCGTTGACTTCCTTATGACATATGCCTATGAACAAAGAGCAAGTGACATTCACATAGAACCCAAGAGAGAGAAAACGCTTGTGCGGCTTCGAATAGACGGGGTACTTCACAACGTCCACACAATACCAAGAAAAGTTCATCCCTCTGTTGTATCAAGGATAAAGATGTTATCGAGGATGGACATATCCGAGAAACGCCGTCCGCAGGACGGCAGAATAAAAACAGAGTTCAGGGGCAAGACCGTTGAGCTCAGGATATCAACCCTTCCCACCGCGTTTGGCGAGAAGATAGTCATAAGGATATTCGACCCGGACATACTTTTCCAGGAGCTAAAAGATCTTGGCTTCTATGACAGGGAGTACGATCTACTGATGGGCTACCTGAATAAAACCTATGGGATCATCCTCGTAACAGGTCCTACGGGTAGCGGTAAAACAACCACGCTATACTCGGCGCTCAAAAAGATAAGCACCCCCGAGGTAAACATAGTAACGGTTGAAGACCCGATAGAGATGGTCATGGAGGAGTTTAACCAGGTCGCCGTACAGCACCAGCTCGGCCTCGACTTCGCCTCGACCCTTAGAACGATACTGAGGCAAGACCCGGACGTTATAATGGTCGGTGAGATAAGGGACCCTGAAACAGCGAACAACGCCATACAAAGTGCGCTGACCGGTCACCTTGTGCTGTCCACACTGCACACCAACGATGCGCCGAGCTCTGTCTCAAGGCTTATGGATCTGGGCGTTCCCTACTACCTTATAAGCTCGACCGTTCTGGGCATCATGGCTCAGAGGCTTGTGAGAAAGATCTGCAAGCACTGCAAAACACCAAGGAAGATGAAGCCCGAGGAGATAACCAACCTTGAACTGCCGCAAAAAGAGTACACCATTTACTACGGCGAAGGATGCACCGATTGCCGTTCCACGGGATACAAGGGACGTAGCGGCATATACGAGCTTATGAACTTCTCACCAAAGATAAAGGCTAACATAACACTGGACACAGACCTTGAGGTACTTAGAAAAATAGCGAAAGAAGAAGGGATGATAACCCTTAGAGAGTGCGCTCTCAAAAAACTCTTTGAAGGGGCAACAACCTACGAAGAGATAATATCCATTACCTGACCGCATGAACTTTAACAATGTAGAATTCAAAGCATGCGCGGTAAGCGACAAGCAGTGTCCAACGGACGAAGTTCCCGAGATAGCGCTTATCGGCAGGAGCAATGTCGGCAAAAGCTCTCTCATAAATAAGCTGGTGCACAGAAAAGGTATCGCGAAAACAAGTTCCGTGCCGGGAAAAACACGTACCATAAACTTTTACGGCATTGATTCTTCTCTTTACCTTGTGGACCTCCCGGGATACGGGTACGCAAAAGCCCCGCTTAGCGAAAGAAAGAGCTGGAAAGCATTTGTCGAGTCATACCTTGAGTCAAGACCGATGCTCTGCGGAGCGATCATAATACTTGACGTAAGGCGCGACATCAAGGAAGCCGAGCTGAACATATACAGCTACCTTGAGAACATGGGATTAAAGCACATAACGGTACTTACAAAGACGGACAAACTGAGCGCGAACAAGGTTTCCTCACGCGTTGCGGCGATAAAAAAGAGCCTTCCCGGTAGGGAGTTCGTTCTTTTTTCATCCATAAGCGGCAAGGGCAAGGATGAGCTTATAAAAAAAATAACAGCCACGGTGGAAGAACACAACTCGTAGTGCTGCGTGGTCAAGCTTCGAGAATATACTTGACAAAAGAGCTAAAGAAGATTACTTTCAATATAATCAAGTATTTACGATAGGATTTTGATATGATCATTAAAACAATGAACAATAAAAAACGGCACCTTACTGTCTTGATCGCGGCACTCTTTATAAGCGGCTGCGCAACAGGCCAAATAAGCCCGCCTCCTGTGGTCGTTGAAGAGAGCTATGAGCTTGTTGAGATAAGAAAAGCTCTGGCAGAGACAAACACTCGCCTTGATGAGCTTAACAACAAGTTCCTCCTTCTACAGGAAAAGGTTGAGGCAAACAAGGAAAAGATAGAGGTCGGCTTGCCTACCTCGAACCCGGGCAACCCGAAGCAGTCAGCCCGGAGGCGTAACCAGGGCTCGATAGAGCCGCCTGCGAACCTGCGGGTAGTTAAACTAAAGAATACGCCAATGGTAAGCACCGAGGACGAGAGCGCGGAATCACTTTACAGCAAAGGCCAGGACCTCTTTATAGCGGAAAGGTTTGGTGAGGCAAGAAAAACATTCACCAAGCTGGCAAAGAAGTACTCCGACTCAACCCTTGCCGACAACGCTCTTTACTGGATAGGCGAGACATACTACTCGGAGCAGAACTTTGAGAAAGCGGTCAGAGCCTTCAAGAACACGGTCGAGCTGTACCCGAACGAGAACAAGGCGCCTGACGCGATGCTGAAGCTCGGCTACTCATACATAGAGCTTGACAACACGGCACAGGCAAAAAAGGTCTTAAGAAAACTCAAAAACCGTTACCCAAACTCGGGTGCGGCGACAAAGGCTACAAGGGAACTTAACAGACTCTAGTCTATTTTGAGAGGATAACCACTATGAAAAAGATCCTTATCGCAGCAACCATTATACTCGCATTTATTATGCTCCCGACTTTGAGCACCGCCGACATCATCAAGGCGGACGAGGTAAGATACCACACCGTAGTTAAGGGCGACACGCTCTGGGACATAGCAGACAGCTACTATGACAACCCGAAGGATTGGCCCACACTGTGGATACGTAATCCGTATGTAAAAAACCCGCACCTCATATTCCCCGGTGACATAATAAAAATAACCAAAAATGGATTCGGGAAGGTTCCGGAGGTTGAGCCACCCGTCGTGAAGCCTCCTGTTGTGAAGCCTCCCGTCGTGAAGCCACCTGTCGTGAAGCCTCCCGTCGTGAAGCCACCTGTCGTAAAGCCTACCTACGAGTACAAGGTACCGAAGGAAAGACTTGAGATAAGCGAGAGTAAGCTTGAGATAGAGGAACCGCAGAGCGGGCCGCCTACCCTTAAAACATTACTGTTCTTAAATAGCGGCATAATTACCAAGAAGAAGCCCAAGAGCGTAGGAATGATCCTTACCGCAGCCGACACCATGAAAACATATCTGCACCCGGGCGATGAGGTATACCTGCGACTAAGAAAAGGGGTCGAATACAAAGAGGACGATATACTTACCATCTATAAGGTCCGTGACAAGGTTCACCACCCTAAAACAAAAAAATATCTCGGTAAATACATTGATGTGATCGGTTCGCTCAAGATCACTTCCGCTGAAGAACCTGTATCAGCCGTCATCATAAGATCGAACAAGGAAGTCTTCGTGGGAAGCGATCTTATAGCAGAGTTTATCCCTACGGATACAGTGCCGATAAAGGACACCGATAAAAATATTAACGGAACGATCGTCTTCGCAGGTGAAAGCAAGATGCTTGCCGCCGAGAGACAACTGATGTACCTTGACAGAGGTTCGAAGGACGGCCTTGAGGTCGGTACCATCCTTGAGGTCTATAAGGACAGGGATCCTGTTGATGACCCCTATAGCAATAAAAAGATCGAACTCCCGCAAAGGTCTATCGCCAACCTTCTCGTTATAAGGGTATACAAGAAAACAGCGACGGTCTTTATCCTTTCAAGCAGTGAAGAGGTATACATAGGAGATAAATTCAGAACAGTGCCGGCAATGGTGCTGGACTTCTAATTATAATACATAAAGATTGCTCACCAAGCGAGATCGGCAGATGCCGGTCTCGCTGTTATTTTAAGGCAGGCTTATTTTGTATGATGAGAACCAAAGATACTGGACCATCCTCGCGAGGGTTAAAGGTGTACGAAGAAATATCCTTTTCGATGCTGTAAAGACGGCGGTTGCGACCAATGGAGCGGATGGCGCAAAAGCGCTCGTCAAGGGCGAGCTTAGCGTAAGCGACAAGCTCAGAAAAGCCATAACGGAAGTAAGCATTGCCGAGGTTGATAAAGAGCTTAAAGAGGCCGAAAGATCTTCGGCTTCCATTGTGACATACGGGGACCAGGGATATCCGGAGATGTTACGGTTTATCCCCTCACCCCCTTTGACACTCTATGTTAAAGGCAGCATAGATAAGTTTAACGGCTCCTCTTCCGTTGCCATAGTCGGCACACGCAGGGCTTCGAGCTATGGCCGCAACATGGCCGAGAAGATAGCAGAGGGGCTTGCCGATTCGGGTATAACCATAGTAAGCGGGCTTGCACGGGGATGCGACAGCGCGGCTCACAAGGGTGCCCTGCTTTCAAAGACAAACGATTTTCCAACGGTCGCTGTACTCGGCACAGGCATTGACATGGTATACCCGAAGG
>DAOVXI010000201.1 GCA_030636245.1 Deltaproteobacteria bacterium | reverse complement strand
CCTTGAGTATCCTTAAAAAATCCTCTCTTGTCATAAAGCACAGCTCGCTATCTTCCATGCAGACAGTGCTGTTCAAGTATGCATCCTCTTCAGCAAAAACCTCAAGGCCCAAAAGGTCGCCCGGACCAAGTATCTTTATTATCTGTTCCTTTCCGCTCCTGGAACTCCTTACAAGCTTAACCCTTCCAACGCGAATAACATAAAGACCCTTGCATTTATCACCTTCCATAAAGACGAACTCTTTGGCTTTATACGAAACGGTCTTAACCGCTTCTTTGAAGGCATCAAGCTCATCAGGACCAAGCCCTGCAAAAAGCGTGTTGTCGCTTATAACGCAGTCACATATTCCGCATATAGAACCCTTATCTTCCACCTGACGTCTCCTTCATACTTTCATTAACCAGCGCGAGTTCATCAAAAGGAAGTAGTCTCCTGTAAGGAAACACCGCGATGCTGACCCCCCTGCGTTTTAATGTATTAATAAGATAAGCCACCTCACGGCCGGAAAGTTCCTCTCCGGTTTCCCAGTCAACGGTTTGTATCTTCATAAGTACACTCGCGCTAAGCCCGACCCTGCGCTGTGCCTCCTCTGCCATTTCCTCTATAAGCGCAAGAACTTCTTTGTGCCCCTTGTTAAGCTCTGTTGCCATCTGCCTATGATAGGCCATGATCGAGTAATAATCAAAGCCCACCTTAACAGCACCTCGAAGGTCCTGAGAGAGCCACGCAAGGGCCTGCGACGGGTTGACCACACTTTCATACATAAGGTTCAAGGCGAACCTTATGCCAGGATTTTCCTTCCTTGCCGTCTCCATTAGGCTCTTTGCTACAAAAAGCAGCCGCCTGTTCTTCCAGGATGACCACTCCCAGAACTCAGGGGTATAGCGCACATACTTCTCACCCTCTATTCTGATATACATCTTATCAGGGTCCATGCGCTTGCCCATTTCTTTAAAGTAAAGCTTCCCGGCGCTATCTCCATATCCTTCTGTGTGCTTCAGGACGAGGTCGTCCTGAAAAAGTATGCCATCTATTTCATATCGCGCCAGGTCTTTATAGAGACCCTTTAAATGCTCCAAAGAGTTCTCGGAGAAAAGATCAAGCCCCCTGCACTCTGCGTAACCGTTCTTTTCAAGGTCATACTTAACGCATGACGAGCTCGCTGTGTTTTCAAGACCGTAATCCGCGTACTTGGTCGTCATCCACGCAAAGAGCTTAAGCCCGTTTGCCTTCGTGAGCTTAGCGACACTGCCGAGCACGTCTCCTATAACAGGTGCGTGCTCTGTATTAAAGTAAACACCGCTCTCAGCCCTACCTTTAATAATGCCATGATATCTGTCACCCGGGTTATGGAATACCCTTAAGATAACCGTATCGACCCCTGCGTTCTTAAGCAGCTTAAGCTCGCTATCGATCTCGTCTATTGTTTTACCGTGAAAAAGAGATACCTGCACGGCACGGAGCCTATCGGGCGCAATGACCTTAACCGTTTTAAGTCCCTCCGGGACCTTGGGCCCAGAGAAATCTTCTTTAAGCAGTGCGGTAGCTTCTTTTATCTTCTCCTCTGCGAGTGAGGCGTGTTTATGCTCACCATGTTCTGAGAGGAACTTCTCGAAACCCTTTATGGCTATACTGTACTTTCCTGCCTTGAGGCTGGAAAGCGCAAACAGATACCTTGCCTTTGCCCCGTAAGGTGAGGCAGGGTAATCCTTAAGTAACCTTTTAGCCTCTATGGCGCTACCCTGGAAATCATTCTGGTTAAAAAGAAGTTTTGAGTAGTTGAATATCCCTTCGTAACCGAAGTCTGTAGTAGCGGCACTATCTTTTTCAGCGAATGAGGCATTGGCAGCCAAAAAAAGAACCGCAAAAGATAAGACGCATAATTTAATAATTGAACGCATAAGAAGCTAACCCTTTACCGAGCTTTCACCTAAAACAACATCAAGGGCCTCTCTCAATGTGGCAACACCGATAAGCTCCACCCCCTTTATCCTCTTTAACCCCAGTGCATTGTCTTTTGGAAGGATACACCTTTTAAAACCGAGCTTTTTTGCCTCCATCACCCTCTGCTCGGCCATGACCACAGACCTTACCTCGCCGGCAAGCCCTAGCTCTCCTATTATCACGGTTGCCCCGTCTATCGCCTTATCCCTGAAGTTGGAGGCAAGGGCAAGTGCTGTCGCAAGATCGGTTGCCGGCTCGTTTATACGCATGCCTCCGGCTACCTTTATGAATATATCATGGTTAGTGAGGGTTACCGAAGCTTTCTTCTCAAGCACGGCGGCTATCAAAAGCACTTTATTGAAGTCCGCTCCCACGACGGTCCGCCTCGGGACACCAAAAACAGTTGGCGAGACAAGGGCCTGGATCTCAACAAGCAGAGGTCTTGTCCCCTCCATACTAACGGCGACACAGCTGCCGCTTACACCCGTTGGTCTGTCTTGAAGAAATACCTCCGAGGGGTTAAGCACCTCAGTAAGGCCGCTGCTCTTCATTTCAAATACACCTATCTCCATGACCGAGCCAAAGCGGTTCTTAACGGCTCTCAGGATCCTATAGAAGTTAGAGGGGCCGCCTTCAAAGTAAAGCACGGTATCTACCATGTGTTCAAGCACGCGAGGACCGGCTATTGCGCCGTCCTTTGTAACGTGACCTACCAGAAACACCGGCACCCCTGCTGTTTTCGCAAAAGAGGTAAGCTTCGCGCTTATCT
>DAOVXI010000112.1 GCA_030636245.1 Deltaproteobacteria bacterium | reverse complement strand
TTACAATGAGGGATAAGAAACGTATCTTAAAGCTTGATAAGTTGCGCCTAGATTGCCCAAATCTAACACAAGATCAAAAATGGATCATAAATATGAACTCTACTGAATCCGGCAAAGATTTAAGCTTTATAGATTTCCAAGAGGCTTCTAATGCACATAAAGAGATTCAATTAAAGCTAGAGTCGGATGCCATATCAAGTTTCTCACCTAATACTGAGCACACAAGAACCGAACTAGTAAAAGCAATTATTAAGACATTCGAAGGCACGATCAAGGACGGAACAGCAAAAAAACACTTAAAAGGTTGGGTGAAAAATGGATACTTCCACGTCATACAAGAAGGCAAGGGACCAAAACCTGGTATATACAAACGTACCAGCAAGGAAGTGGATCTACTACCTTAAAATTAGTTGTTGTTATCACATGGTATATATAGGGCGTAATGACAACAACAAAAATATGTTAAAAAATGGTTACACGTCTCGCACGTATACGTGCAAACGTTTTATACACGTCCAGACGTACGCCTTATCTACGTACATACGTCAAATACGTACACGTACGCACGTCATAGCTACACGTACACGCTGGACAAATGCACGTGCACACGCACGTACACACACGTACACACGCCGGAAAAATGCACGTGCACACGCACGTACATACACGTACACACGCCAGATACACGCACGTGCACACGCCGGGAATACACGTCACACACGCCAGATACACGCACGTGCATACGCACGTACACACACGTACACACGCCGGATACACGCACGTGCACACGCCGGAAATACACGTCACACACATGTGTCTACAAACGTCACTCTAAATCAATATAACGTTACGATACCATTTTGCGTAAAAACTACTGGGAGGTATGTATGAATCTACTGACTGTAAAAGACGTCGCCCAACTTCTCAAAGTCAAATCTGCAACAGTCTATGCTTGGGCAGAACAGAGAAAAATTCCCTGCTACAAGCTAAACGGTGCTCTACGGTTTCAGGAAGAAGACATACTGACGTGGGTAAGCACTTGCAAACAATCTGCAGAGGCGTATAATAGCCATGCAGGTAGGAGGCCCAGAAGGGAGGTATAGAGTAATGGGCCTATACAAGAGAAAGGACAGCCAGTATTACTGGATGTCCTTCCGAATAGAAGGAAGGAAAATCTCTGAAAGCACTCGAACGGCCAACAAAAAGCTAGCAGAAAAGATACATGCTAAAAGGCTAATAGAGGTCATAGAGGGCAAATGGTTTGGAGCAGCTGCCAAACCTAACCTAACAATGGCAGAGGTCTTTGATAGGTACTTAAGTGAGGTATCCCCTCAACTTTCACCTACCACTGATCAGAGAAATGCACAGATGGTAAAAAACCTGACGGCCTTTTTCGGAAAAACTCTAATTAGGGATGTAACCGCTTCTGTTGTAAGTGACTATAAGGCTTTGGGCCTTAAGAAAAACTACAGCAAAGAAACCATCCTTAGAGAATTAGGACTCTTAAGGCGAATCTTTAATATCGCCATCCTGGAATGGGAGCTTTGCGACGATAATCCAGTTCCCAAAGCTCTTAAGACCCTCGGTAAAGTGGATAGTAAGAGGGTTAGGTATCTGAGTCCTGACGAATCACAACGTCTAATGGTGGCCTTACCATCGTGGCTTAAGCCCATTGTTATAATAGCTAGACACACGGGACTTAGACGCGGCAATCTGATCGAGCTAACCTGGTCGCAGGTGGACTTTGAGAGAAAGGCGATCGTTATCCCCATAACAAAGAACGGGAACCCGATCGGAATACCTTTGACCAAAACCGCCATGAGGACACTTTTAGAGGTTCAGCGTATCAGGCATATACATTCTCCTTACGTGTTTTGCTATCTGGACGGCAAACCTTACTCACCTGGAAGCGTAACAATAGCCTTCCGTAGAGTGTGTAAGAAAGCAGGAGTCAGTAACTTTAGGTTCCATGACCTAAGACATGACTTTGCATCAAGCCTGGTCCAGTCCGGCGTAGATATACACCGGGTCAAGGAGCTACTAGGGCACAAGGACCTACGAATGACCATTAGGTACTGTCACCTGTCTCCTGAGAACCTACGTGAGGCTGTAAATGTATTGGATGATAAGGAAGATGGGTACGTTTTGGCTACGCTCAATAAAAAAAGGGGCTAGCTAAATTAGCTAACCCCTTGATTAAACTGGCGTCCCCAGGGGGATTTGAACCCCCGTCGCCGCCGTGAAAGGGCGGTGTCCTTGGCCAGACTAGACGATGGGGACTCTTTCAAATGGCAGGAAAACTTCTAACAAAATGTCACCCCATGCCAAATAAAATAACTCAATCTATATTAGATCAGCCCTAAATGAGCCCCTATTATGGTGAGCCGCCCCGGGCTCGAACCGGGGACCACCTCCTTAAAAGGGAGATGCTCTACCAACTGAGCTAGCGGCTCTACAACGTACAAACAGCGCCTAGCGTAGGCGCTGAACTATAATATTTAACACGAATCAGGGGCTCATGTCAAACTCAAAATAACGGCTCAATCCTTCTTTTCCCTGACGAACTCATTTGCCGCTGCGCTCATAAGGCTGATAATAAAGGCCCCGCCGAGCGCATTCAGAAAGCCATCCACATGAAAACCCTCGACCAAGGAGCCTACAAAAACAATAAAAACCGCATTCAGACACAGGGTAAAGACACCAAAAGTCAAAAATCGCAGCTGATAAGTAAAAAAGAGTATGACCGGCCGTACGATGGCGTTAATTATCCCCAGAGCCAGAGAGGCAAGGAAAAGCTCAAGGTATCCGTCCACGCTTATACCCGGAAAGAGGTAGGTAACAGCCACAACGGCAAGGGTCAGGATTATCAGGCGGAAGATAAAGGTCTTTATCAACTCTCTCGGCCTTTCTTTAATACTTCCATCATCTGCCCATGTATAGCTCCGTTTGAGGCCAATACATCGCCATCATAGATAGAGAACTCATTGCCAGCAAGGTCCGAGACACGCCCTCCCGCCTCTTTAAGTATCAACACACCTGCTGCAAGATCCCAGGGCTTAAGTTTAAGCTCCCAGAACCCGTCGAAGCGAGAAGAGGCCAGATAACAAAGATCAAGCGCCGCGGCGCCGGCCCTCCTGATGGCCTGAGCACGGACGGCAAAGTTAGAGAAGTTTGTGATATTGTTCTCAGCAGAGGTTCTTATATCATAAGGAAAGCCGGTTGCAAGAAGCGATCTTGTAAGTTCATCAGTGCTTGATACGCTGATGCTAACACCGTTAAGCTTAGCGCCCTTGCCCCGCTCTGCCGTAAATAGCTCGTCACGCATCGGGTCATAGACCACGCCAACTTCAAGCTCTCCTTCAAACTCAAGGGCAATTGAAACGCAAAAGAACGGAAAGCCGTGAGCATAATTAGTTGTGCCGTCAAGCGGGTCCACTATCCATTTTGTTTTATTGGTAATCTTTTCGTTGTGGCCTTCTTCGGAGATGATTCCGTGAGTTGGGAATGCTTTCATCAAGGCACCGCATATAAGTTCTTCGGCGCGGCGGTCCATGTCGGTCACAAGATCGACCTCGCCCTTATACTCAATTTCCCTTGTTTTAGATAGACCTTGCCTTAGAAGCTCTCCGGCCTCTTTAGCAACCTTAACCGCAACTTCAATGGGATCATTTGCCGCCATAATAAACGCCTTACTCGGCCGATGGACAGCCGGAGCAATCGGGCTTATCAGAGCTCTTATCCTTGCACTCGGCTCCTTTATCCTTAGATGAACTGCTTGATTTGAACCAGCCGGAACCCTTTAAGTGAAAGGATGACATGCTCATGATTTTCTTAACAGCCCCGCCGCACTCGGGACACTTCTTAAGAGGCTCGTCACTGAACTTCTGCGTAACCTCAAAGACATCTTCACATTTTTTACATTCGTACTCGTATAACGGCATTGATCTACTCCTTGGAATTATTTATATATATTTTAGGTATCTGTCTCATTTTTGTCAATCTTTGAAACAGAGGATGTTGCGGTACCCTTTCCGCCTTCGTTTTCTTCGTCCACGGCCTCAGCCGTTCTTGCCTCTATGATTATAGTTCCACTCCCTATATTTTTCCCACCACTGCTTTTCGTAAGGTCAACATTCATCGCGCCGGGCCATTGGTCATCAGATACAGCCTTATACCTGAAGACTACACCCAAGAGGCTATTCTTTCGTTTATCGAATCTTGGGTTAGACTTGTCCACCTCTTTACCCAGCTCAAAGCTAATGGAAGCACTCTTTTTTTGTGCAACAAGCTGAGATGGGAATATACTTCGGTGTCCTGTTATAAGAAAACTAATTATACAGGCAACGGCCGCATAAGATCCGATACCCGGCCCGAAAAGCTCTACGGCAAGGATGGAGGCTGTAATTGGGTTGAGCGCTTCCCGCGCTGAAGGTGAGTTTAAGTATCTCAAGAAAAAGATAGGTTGCTGTGCCGACGATAGCCCCAACACCGGTGGCCAGGATGAACCACTTCAAAACGCTTACAAATATTATCGTCCCTTCTGCGATCCTGTTATCCACCTACCGCTCCTAATCTAATGTACTATAAAACTACTTGTTCTTGCCTTTGCCTTTACCGTTACCTTTTCCCTTTGAGCCTGAAGAAGAGTTATCTCCGTCCCCTTTTCCCTTGGACCTCTTAACCTTGCTGTTTATCTCCACAAAGCTTTCTCCGCTGCCGCGCATCTTAACGACCTCATCCGGGGTTATGCCATAGTGCTGACTTACGAATTTTAGGTTTACAAAGTTAACTATGTCCGCATCACTAAAAGTTATACTCTTCCGCTTGCTCTTCGGTTTATTCTTATAATAACCATACGCCTTGCCGTAAGGAGGGCCTGGGTCTCTATCAAACTTCACAAAGTATATGTCGGGGCTTAAGCCATACTTCAAGGTTATCTCCATCCAGCTCATGCCACCAAGCCTTAGCCTCGCGATAGCACTTACCGATATACCGGAGTGTTTTGACAGAAAGAATACAACCGCCAACTCATCATCAGGTATCTTTCTCTTCCGGATCATCACCACTTCACTCTTTGGCACCGAATAGAACTCACCGATAGCAAGATGAAATCCCGTTATACCCTCATCCGATGCGGAAACCCCGATACTAAAATCAGCGCGCGCATCTGTGCTAAAAATAAAGAGAAAAACAAAAACAGCTGCGATCATACTTCCTTTGATCTTCATACATGCCTCCCTGTTAATATTCTACGTCTCTTAAAAAAAGACCCTGGGACGGAGCCGTATACGGCAGCCTCATCCTGTCCTTTGCCTCTATCGCTGACCCGAATTCATCCAGTGTTAACTTGCCTCGGCCTAGCATAACCAAGGACCCAACCATTATCCTTACCATATGCATAAGGAATGAACGCCCTCTGACACTAAAATCTATAAAACCTTCATCTCGCTCTGTTATAATAAAGGAGGACACCTCCCTTACAAACTCCGTAGCATTGGATCCGATCGCGCAAAAAGTTTTAAAATCCTTCTCACCGACCAAAAGCGCGGCGCCTTCCTTCATAACTTCGAGGTCAAGCTCTTGGTTGATCTGCCAACACCTTTCCCTATAAATGGCGGGCCTGTGATGAGCTATAAGAACCCTGTATATATAAGTCTTTGCCTTGGCGCTCCTTCTTGCGTTGAATTCACTCTCGACCTCTTCGGCACTTTTTATTACTATGTCGTAAGGAATGGATGTATTGAGGCCTTTAAAAAAACCATCCGTACTTATACCTGAATTTGTATTGAAGTTAGCCGTATAATCAATTGCATGCACGCCGGAATCGGTCCTGCCGCATCCGATAAGATTTACATCATCACCGGTCATCTTCTTTAAGGCGTTTTGCAAAACACCCTGAACGCTTTTCCCGTTATTTTGGATCTGCCAGCCCACATAGGCAGTTCCGTCATACTCGATTTGAAGTTTAATGTTCCTCATCTTAATAATGACTACAGATAATTCTCAATGAGTAGTTCTGCTATCTGGACGGTATTTAGAGCCGCTCCCTTTCTCAGGTTGTCAGCAACGACCCACATGTTCACGCCATTCGTAACGGTATCGTCTTGTCTGATACGACCTATAAAAACATCGTCAGTTTCAGCCGAATCCAACTGTGTCGGGTA
>DAOVXI010000102.1 GCA_030636245.1 Deltaproteobacteria bacterium | reverse complement strand
TCATTCCATTCCTAGGAGTTACTACTGTTTACGGGTACAATGAAGTGCCCGAGTAGGCTTCTTTTTGTATGAAATCCTTTGCTTTTGACGATATAAGCTGATAAACTTGCAAGAAAATTTTCCATTAGGAGTATACCTTGAAGGGAATCATTCTTGCAGGCGGCTTAGGCTCACGATTAAACCCGCTCACTAAAATAACCAATAAACATCTCCTGCCAGTTTATAACGCACCCATGATCTATTATCCCATCCAATGCCTGGTGAACGCTGGCATAAAGGATATCATGATAGTAACGGGCGGCAACAGCGCGGGTGACTTCTTGAAGTTGCTTGAGAACGGCAGGGAGTTCGGCTTGAAGCACCTTGACTATACCTATCAGCAGGGCGAGGGTGGAATTGCCGAGGCGCTGGGGCTTTGCGAGTACTTCGCAAAGGGTGAGAGTATATGTGTCGTGCTTGGAGATAACATTATTGAAAAGAATATCTGCAAAGCCGTAGACGACTTCA
Organism: Deltaproteobacteria bacterium; assembly: GCA_030636245.1. Classification (GTDB taxonomy): domain Bacteria; phylum Desulfobacterota; class GWC2-55-46; order GWC2-55-46; family DRQE01; genus DAOVXI01. The sequence continues at coordinate 6,031 of DAOVXI010000102.1, read as the reverse complement.
GGGCGCAAAAGGACGGGGCAAAGGTTATATTAAAAGAAGTAAGTGACCCTGAGAGGTTTGGCGTTCCTGAGCTTGATGGTGATAAGATATTAAATATAGTCGAAAAACCGAGTAGCCCAAAAAGCAGTTATGCCGTAACAGGCATTTACATGTACGATAACACGGTCTTTGATATTATAAAGACCTTGAAGCCTTCCGATAGGGGCGAGCTTGAGATAACCGATGTTAATAATGCTTATATAGATAAAGGCAATCTTACCTGGTGTGAGCTTGAGGGCTGGTGGACGGATGCCGACACCTTTTCTTCACTTCTTCATGCAAATAATCTTGTAGCCGATACCGGCGCAAATAATCTGTAGTAGGGGGGCACTGCGTTAATGAGGCTTCTTGTTACCGGCGCTAAAGGTCTCCTTGGGACAGATCTCGTGCCTGTTCTTCAAAACAGCGGTTATGAAGTTATCGCCTTTGGTTCAAGTGAGCTTAACATAACCGATGAGGACAGTATCAAGTATGCCTTAACACATCATAAGCCTGATGTAGTGGTGAACTGCGCGGCATACACCGCCGTGGACAAGGCTGAAGAGGAGCACAAAGAGGCACAAAGGATCAATGATCATGGCGCGGGCTTACTCGCTGCGGCAACCAAACAGATAGGCGCAAGGCTCGTGCACTTCTCAACTGACTTTGTTTTTGACGGCACCTCGAATACTCCATACACGGAAGAGGATAAGACCAATCCCATAGGTGTTTACGGGAAGACAAAGCTTGACGGAGAGCTTAAGATAATAGCTTCAGGCGCCCGTGCCGTTATAATCAGGACCTCATGGCTTTATGGACATACAGGCAAGTGTTTTGTCAGAAGCATTATAGACGGCGCAACCAAGAAAGATGAACTCCGTGTGGTAAGTGACCAGGTAGGCTCTCCAACATATTCGGTAGATCTCTCCGTTGCCGCCGCGGCTCTCATAGAGAACGGGTATAGCGGGATAGTTAACTTCTCGAACGAAGGCATCGCAAGCTGGTATGACTTTGCTACTCTTATTGTAAAGCTTGCCAGAGATAACGGAGTAAGTGTAAAATGTAAGAGTGTAACTCCGATAAAGTCAATTGAGTATCCTTTGGCCGCGAAGAGGCCTTGCTACTCTGTTCTTGATAAAACGCTTTACAGAAAACTTACAGGGCGGCCCGTACCGCACTGGATGGATGCATTAAAAAGATATATACAGCTGGAGTTCGATCAATGAGTGAAGCCATAAATATAGAGGGCGTAGTTATTAAAGAGTTGAAACGCTACAAAGATGAGCGTGGCTGGCTCTCCGAGCTATACAGGGAAGACGAGATCGGTGGTGAGATCATGCCGGCTATGAGCTATGTCTCGGAAACCTTGCCTGGCGTTACACGTGGTCCTCATGAACATAAGCACCAAACAGATTACTTTTGTTTCGTCGGGCCTTCTACCTTCAAGGTATATTTGTGGGACAACCGAAAGGGCTCAAAGGGCTTCGGTAAACACGTTACCGTGAACGCAGGCATGGATGAGCCAAAGATTGTTATCGTTCCTCCGGGCGTTGTTCATGCTTATAAGAATATCGGTGAGGTTCCCGGCCTTGTCTTTAACGCACCCAATAAACTTTTCATGGGTAAAGACAAGAAAGAAGAGATCGATGAGATAAGGTATGAAGATGATGAGAACTCGGGATTTATAATAGACTGATCTGAAGGAATGGGAATGAATATACTCATAACAGGTGGCGCGGGTTTTATCGGTTCAAACCTTATAAGGTTTTTACTGGATAAAGATAAATCGTATAACATTATAAACCTTGATTCTTTGACATACTCGGGCAACCTCGAAAGCCTCAGGGATCTTGAGGCTAGCAGCAATTATACATTTGTTAAAGGCGACATAGACGATAAGGCGCTTGTGAGCAGTATCCTTAAGGAACACTCAATTGACGGCATCATGCACCTTGCGGCCGAGAGCCATGTTGACCGCTCCATACTTGGTCCGGAAGAGTTCGTGAGAACTAATATCCACGGTACATTCAACTTGCTTGAGTGTGTGAGGGAGGTATGGGGAGAAGGTTCTGATAAAATATTTCTAAACGTCAGTACGGATGAAGTATATGGTTCTTTGGGAGCGGAAGGGAAGTTTACCGAGCTTAGCTCTTATGCCCCGAACAGTCCTTACTCCGCGTCAAAGGCCTCGGCTGATCATATGGTAAGGGCCTATCATCATACATTCGGTATTAATACGTTAATTACTCATTGCTCAAACAACTATGGTCCGTATCAGTTCCCGGAGAAGTTGATACCTGTGATAATCCTGAACGCTCTTGAGGGCCGCACACTTCCTATATACGGTGACGGGAAGAATGTCAGGGACTGGATCTATGTCGACGACCACTCATCGGCGCTCGAGGCGGTGTTTACTAAAGGAAAAGCAGGCGAGGTTTATAACATAGGGGCTGATGAGGAGATGGAGAATATAGAGATAGTAAAGCTTATATGCTCCATACTTGATGAGCTGAAACCGGCTGCTTCACCTTATAGCGAACTTATTGAGTTTGTGAAAGACAGGCCCGGCCACGACAAGCGCTACGCGATAGACTCTTCAAAGATACATAAGGAGCTTGGCTGGAGCCCGGATAGGAACTTCGAAGATGCGTTAAGGGATACAGTGGAGTGGTATCTTCGCAGTGTTGATTGGTGTGACCGTGTGCGTAGCGGTGAATATAGAAGTTATTATGCAGATAACTATGGTAAAAGGTAGGGTGTTATGTTGAAGGTATGTATCATAGGCAGTGGCTACGTTGGGCTCGTCTCAGGCGTTTGCTTTGCTGATTTTGGCGTTGATGTAACCTGCGTGGATAAAGACAGCGCTGTTATAGAAACCCTTAACAGCGGTGAGGTGCCGATCTACGAGCCGGGTCTTAAAGAGCTTCTCCTGAAGAACTCAGCGGAAGGAAGGCTGAAGTTCACAACGGATATCGCCGCTGCCATTAAAGAAGCGCAGATAGTTTTCATAGCTGTCGGCACCCCCGAGAAAAGCGATGGTTCTGTCGACTTGAGCTTTGTAGAAGCGGTTACCACCACGATCGCTGAGAACCTGAACGGATATAAAGTTATAGCTACAAAGAGTACCGTGCCGGTTGGGACGGGAAGATCAATTGAAAAGATGATAAGGGATAAGGCCCGCGCGGACGCGGAGTTTGATGTTGTTTCAAACCCGGAGTTTCTGAGAGAGGGCTCTGCGGTAGAAGACTTTATGAGACCCAACAGGGTTATTTTGGGTGCCGAGACTCAGAAGGCGATAGAGATACTTAAGGAACTGTACTCTCCGCTCTACTTGATAGAAACACCCTTTGTTGTCACTGATATAGAGACGGCAGAGCTTATAAAGTACGCCTCTAATGCTTTTCTGGCAACAAAGATATCCTTCATTAACGAGATGGCGGAGCTCTGCGAAAGGAGCGGCGCTAATGTGCATACGGTTGCAAAGGCGATGGGACTTGATAAGCGTATAGGCTCAAAATTCCTGCATCCGGGCCCGGGTTTCGGCGGTTCATGTTTCCCAAAGGATACGGCCGCGTTAGTTAAGATCGCAGAGGGTTTTGACTATGATCTTAAAATAGTCAAGGCCGCGATGGATGTGAACAGCTCAAGGATCATTCGCTCGATAGAAAAAATAAAAGAGGTTACGGGTGGAGAGCTTAAGGGAAAGACAATTGCCGTACTCGGACTTACGTTTAAACCCAACACGGATGACGTTCGGGAATCGCCGGCCATAAAGATAGTTAACGCACTGCTTAATGAAGGTGCTGTTGTTAAGGCCTTTGATCCTGTCGGCATGGAAAACGCAAAGAGAGATATTATCGGAGAGGTTACATACTCTTCGGATGTGTATAGCGCGATAGATAAGAGCGATGTTCTTGTCCTTTGCACCGAGTGGAATCAGTTCAGAAGGCTTGACCTTGAAAAGGTCAAGGAACTCATGGTTGAGCCTAATATGGTAGACTTGAGAAATATATACAAACCTGAGAAGATGAAAGCCATGGGCTTTAATTATATCAGTGTGGGAAGGTGAGGGATCAGTTGTTGAAAATTAATTTTCTAAAAAATCTAATAATGGTCCCTGCGTTTGTCATAGCACTGACGCTGGCTTTAAATTCAGATGTTAGGGCCGAGTCCGATATCAGCGCGACAAGGGACAAGACACTTGTCATCATACCGTTCAATTATAACGGCAGTGTTGAAACCGAGTTCTTAAAGGACGCACTTAATGACATGCTTACAACAAGGATAGGTTTTAGCGGTGTGATAAACCCTGTTCGGCATAAATCTAGTGCTCCTGACTCTGCTTTCAATAACGAATACGCGTTACGCACGGGTAAGAAACTTAAGGCTTCATATGTTCTGTATGGAAGTCTTTCGGTCATGGGTGAGTTCATAAGTATCGATTCAATACTTTTGAATGTTGATGAGGGTACAACGGAAAAGTTCTATCTTGACGGAGAAAGCTCCGAAAAGCTGGTCCTGATGGCCGGCGAGTTATCCGAGTATGTTCTTGCATCCATCACTGGTAAGAGTTCAGTTGCCGATGCTGGAGAGTACGTCGGTAAGTTCAAGAAAGACGGAGCAGAAGAGAAGATAAAGTTCAAATACCCGGATGGTGCGCTAGTGGCCTCAGAGTTCAGCCCTGATCTGGATGTTCACGTTAAGCCCGGCTTCAGGCTTAATTGGAAGAGCGAGGCCATAGATGCTCATGTTAAAGCTATGGTGGTTGCAGACCTCGATGGCGACGGGATAAGTGAGTACTGCTATGTAACGGAGAAGAAGATAGTGGTTGCTACTCTAAGCGGTGTTGAGTTTAATAATATATTCGAGTTGGAAGAAGGATCGGAACTTAGAAATGTATTCATCGACAAAGCTGATATCGACGGAGACGGACGAGATGAGCTCTACGTATCCCGTCTGAACGGCACCCACGCAGAGAGTGTTGTCATAAAGCATAATGGCTCAAAGGTTACCGTTACCGCCAGGGGTCTTCCGTGGTTCGTTCGTGCGGTAAATGTTCCGGGCAAGGGTGTCAGGCTCCTAACGCAAGGCTTTAGACTTGAGTGGGGCTTTTCTAAAAAGGTAGTTCTTAGGAGTTATGTTGATGGTGTCTTTACTGAGGAGTCTTCCTTTGCTGTTAGGTCCAGGCAAAATGCACTGAGCATGGATATCGGCGGAACAAAGGGCATCGATGGGACAGAAGTAGCGGCTTATTCCAGGAAATTTACTGTTTCGATCTATGATCTTAGCGAGGGCGAGCCGGGCAAGGGCTCCAATGTCGCTGCAAAGCTTGGCGGGTCGTTGAATGTACTTGAGCTTGGTCAAAACGGTGATAAGTTTTCCTCTAAGCCTGACAAAGGTTTTGTTACGATCGGCCCAAGACTTACATTTAATGATGCGGATAACGACGGATCGGATGAGCTCTTTGCTGTCTATAACGTAGCCGGGGGGGTTTTTGGGGAGTATTCCTCGCGTGTTACCGAGTTTAAGTCAGGCTCTATAAAAGTCTTTAAATGGGACGGATTGAGTATGTCTAACGTGCTTTCATCCGTTAAAATTTCCGGTTATATTTCAGACATTTACGTGGATTCCTTAAGTAATGGTGTCATTGTTTATGCTGTCGTTATAGAGGGCGGGGGCTGGAGTAGAAAGAAGCCAACCAGCAGGATCGTATCCTACTCCGTAAGGCTTTTGCCGGATAATTAAAAAATTACTTGTAATCCCTGACAGGCTTCATTATAATACTTAACTTGCTGTAGTCAGTAGATAGGCGGTGTAGCTCAGGCGGCCAGAGCAGGGGTCTCATAAGCCCCGTGTCGGTGGTTCGAGTCCACCCACCGCCACCATCTTTTTCTCGGAGCCGTCACCGTAGTACCCTGTCAAAATACACCACTCGTACCCATTCTTCCTTGAACTCATAACCCATGCCTTAGTTGACACTTTTGAGTTTATACTATATGATATAATATCTAAT
>DAOVXI010000030.1 GCA_030636245.1 Deltaproteobacteria bacterium | reverse complement strand
CCTGACGGGCTCCTTTATGTCCCATACGCAAGCCAGGCCTTTCGGAAACGTAACGAAATCCCCGGGGCCGAAGTTCACGCTTTTTCCGTCTTTCGTCTCGACGCTCTTTACCGTAACGCTCAAATGTATATCAACACCAAGCTCCTTGAATGCTTTTGTTACCACGCGAACTATCTGCTTATCCTCGGTCTGAAGTATCTCCGGCATAAGCTCGACCATCGTCACCTTTGTGCCGAACTTAGCGTAAACAGTAGCGAACTCGCAGCCCATAACACCCGCGCCTATTATAAGCATGCTCTCTGGAACTTCCTTCAGGTTAAGCGCCTCGGTGGATGTTATAACCTTCTCACCGTCAATGTTAAATGCCGGTATTAAAGCAGGCTCGCTTCCGGTGGCAATGATTATGCTTTTTGCCGTTATCTCGGTTTCTCCGTCCTCTCCGATAACCTTTACCTTGTTCGGCGTGGTAACAATGCCCTTGCCTTTTATAAGCTCAACGCCGTTACCCTTAAAGAGCTGGCCAATGCCCTTGACAAGTTTTGTTACGACCTCGTCTTTTCTTGCCATGGCCTTTGTTATATCAAAGCTAACCTCACCTGTATTGACCCCGAACTCGCTTGCCTTCTTAACGGCACTTACGGCCTTGGCCGAGTAGTACAGAGCCTTTGTGGGAATGCAGCCCCTGTTAAGACACGTGCCTCCCAGATTATCTTTTTCAACAACAGCGACACTCGCGCCGCCCTGCGCCGCGCGTATGGCAGCTACATAACCGCCCGGGCCTCCGCCTATAATTACAACATCAAATTCCTTCAACCTTCAAACCCTCCAAAAATTTTTATTCCGCTTCTACTTCTTTATGATTATCCTTCTTTTATCTTCATCAATATACTCAAAATTTATCATTACAGTTTTATCGTCAAACAGCTCGGTCGCCCTCTCGGCCCACTCTATAACCGTAACACCTTCACCTTCAATATACTCCTCAAGTCCAAGCTCTTCCACACCTGACTCTATCCTGTAAAGGTCTATGTGATAGAGCGGCAACGTGCCGCCCGTGTACTCATGAAGTATCGTAAAGCTAGGGCTCTTAACATAACCGGTGTAACCAAGCCCAAGGGCAATCCCTTTAGTAAAATGCGTCTTTCCTCCGCCAAGCTCCCCGTTAAGCGCTATCACGCTTCCCTTCGCTATCTCTATGCCAAGCTCGCCCTTGGAAAGTTTTTCACCGAGCTCTATGGTCTCCTCGGCGCTCTCGGTTATAAAGACCTCTTCCATTTACTGTACTGTCAGGCTCTTTATGGTCCGTGGCAGGTTGTCTGCTATCTCGGTTGCGCTTATCCCGACCTCGCCCTCTCGCTTACTCAACTCATCAGCTGAAAGACCATGCAGGTAAACACCAAGCTTTGCACCATCCACACAGCTCTTGCCCTGTGCTATGAGGGAAGCTATCATACCGCTTAAGACATCGCCCGTGCCTCCGCTTGCGAGAGCAGGACCACCACTCGGGTTTATCGCTATCTCATTGCCGTCCGCTATTATACTCGAAGCGCCTTTAAGAACAGTAACCGCACCACTCTTTGAAAGTTTCAAAGAGCTTTCCGACCTGTCTTCCTGAATAACTTTTGAGCTTACGCCCAGTAGCCTCCCCGCCTCGCCAGGATGCGGGGTTATGATTGCCTTCAAGCCTTTCCTGCATTCGTTTAAGACTTCAGCTAAGCCGTCAAGGTTATTCAAAGCGTCCGCGTCGATCACAACGGGAATTCTTTTTCTTCTGCATGCGATGAGAACACCTTCTATAAAACCTTTATCAACATTGCCAATCCCGGGCCCTATGACTACGGCATCTTTGCCCTTCAAGTTCTTCTCTATCTCCTTAAGCGCTGAGCTGCCAAGTTGCTTAGAACTTGTCAAGGTAAGAGGCACGCTCATCGCCTCGGTGCTCTTAATCTCTATTATCTCGTTTATACTCTCGGGCACGGCCATTGTTACAAGACCCGCTCCGCTCCTTAACGCACCAAGTGAAGCCAGATGAACAGCCCCTGACTTTCCAACCGAACCGCCTATTATAAGCACATGACCGTATGTGCCTTTGTGCGTATCTTTTTTTCTCGGTTTTACATGTTCGCTTACGTACTCGTAATCTATAAGTGAAGTGCCTGTTACGGCCTTCTTTATGGCCATCTTCGGCATACCTATGTCAATCACAATTACTCGTCCGGCAAACTCACGTCCGGGATAAAGATAAAGCCCCGTTTTGGGGGCAGCCATAGTCAAGGTACAGCACGCCTTTATTGCAGAGCCAAGAACCTTGCCCGTTGTAGCGTCAATACCTGAGGGCACGTCTATCGCCATGACCCTTTTTTTAAGTTCATTTAAAAGCTCTATCGTATCTTTATAGATACCCTTTACATTCGAGCTTATTCCCGTGCCGAGCATGGCATCCACTACTATGGAGGAGTGGACGATATCCATCTCTGCTTTTTTTAAAGCAGCCTTGCTTAAAGCGACCCGTGTCTCGCCGCCCATCTTCTTCCATGCCAAGGCGTTCAAAAGAGCATCACCTTTGAGAGCATTCAGGGAACAAAGGGAGACGACACTAACGGTAGCGCCCATATTCTTAAGGTGCCTTGCTATAACATAACCATCACCGCCGTTATTGCCCTTACCGCACAAAATAACAGCTCTCTTAAAACGTTTCTCCTTCAGGGTTTCGAAGATACACTCGGCCGCGCCGCGGCCGGCGTTCTCCATAAGGACCAGGCTCTTAACCCCGTAGGTAGCGGTGGCTACCCTGTCGAGCCTTTGCATCTCCTTTGCGCTAAAAAGTTTCAACTTCCATTAATCCCTGCAAACAAGTGTCTGGGCAAACGCAAGGCCTCCGTCATGAGTTATTGAAAGACTTATAGTGTCGCCCCCCATATCGCCGGTCACATTAAAGCCCGGCATACCGCTGTCATCCCTTGTAACGGTTACATCTTTATAAGAAAAAAACCTTCCAAGTGCTTTAAAAAGACTTACCTTAGCGGCAAACCTCGCGGCCATGTGAAGCGCGGGGTCATGCTTACCCTCGCAGTAACGAAGTTCTTCTTCGGTAAAGAGTCGTTGCTTAAGCCTGTCGTTCCACCTCGAAAGGGCTTTCCTGAATCTCTCCACATCAACTACGTCTATGCCGACAGTAACCTTCATAGCCTTAACCAATAAGACGCTTCATCTCACGCACAGCGTCCTCTATGCCGACGTAGATGCTTCTCGCTATAATGGAGAAGCCGATGGCGAACTCCTCTATCTCTCTTATATCCCTGACGGGACCGATGTTCCTGTAATCCAGGCCGTGTCCCGCATGCACCTTAAGGTGAAGCCTTTTCGCAAGCACAGCGCAGTCGGCTATCCTCTTAAGTTCGGCTCTTTTTTCATTCTCTGTCTTTGCCTCAGCATAGCGGCCCGTGTGAAGCTCCACCCCGGAAGCCCCAACCCTGTGACATTCCTTTATAACATCAGGCACGGCATCGATAAAAAGATTTACCGGTATGGCGGCGGCCTTAAGGCCGCCTACAAGAGACTTGATCGATTTTAAATTTGACTTAACATCAAGGCCCCCTTCGGTCGTAAGCTCTTCACGTTTTTCAGGCACGACGGTTACAAGCTCAGGCTTTATATCAAGGGCTATCTTATACATCTCTTCTGTTGCGGCCATCTCAAGGTTCAAAGAACTTTTTATGGTCTTCCTGATAACAGAGAGGTCCCTGTCCTGAATATGACGGCGGTCTTCCCTCAGGTGAACGGTTATGCCGTCGGCTCCGGCAAGCTCCGCTTTGAGCGCGGCCGTTACCGGATCAGGCTCAGTGTCCAGCCTTGCTTGGCGTACTGTCGCGACATGATCTACGTTTACGGAAAGTGTAGCCACGCTTAACCTATCTCCTTCTCTATTATGCCGGCAAGTTCTTTTGCCATCCTGTTTATCTCTATCTCGTTCTCGCCCTCTATCGTGACCCTCGCGAGAGCTTCAGTGCCGGAGTACCGGAGAAAGGCCCTGCCCTTATCACCAAGCTCCGCCTGAATACTTTTAAGTTTATCGTCCACAGACTTAATGGAGCTTAGGTCCTTTTTCTCTTTAACCTTAACGTTAGTAAGCACCTGCGGGTAACGTGTCATAATTGAAGCAAGCTCGGAGAGTTTTTTCTCCTCTTTAACCATTATTGCTAAAACCTGCAGAGCTGTTATAAGTCCGTCACCGGTTGTGGTGTGCTCCATAAAGATAATATGGCCCGACTGCTCGCCTCCGAGACTGAATCCGCCTCGAAGCATCTCCTCGGTAACGTAACGGTCACCGACACCGGTACGGACCATCTTTATGTCAGCCTCTTTAAGAGCAACCTCAAGCCCGGTGTTGCTCATAATGGTGGACACCAGTGTGTCTTTATTTAAGCGGCCCTCTTTCTTCAGGTGCGTGGCACATATCGCCATAATGTGGTCACCGTCACAGACCTCGCCCTTTTCATTCACGAGGATACACCTGTCACCGTCACCATCAAGAGCTATCCCTATATCCGCCTTGTGCTTTATAACCTCTTTTGCGAAGAGCTTAGGGTTAAGCGCTCCGCAGTCCTTGTTAATATTTACCCCGTCCGGCTCCACGCCCACGGATATCACTTCCGCGCCAAGCTCATAAAAAGCCTCCGGAGCGACCTTATAGGCGGCACCGTTTGCGCAGTCAACAACAACCTTAAGCCCCGATAGTGAAAGCTCTTTCGGGAATGTATTCTTCGCAAAAACAACATAGCGCCCAGCGGCGTCATCAATCCTGTAAGCCTTACCGATATCATTTGCCGTTGGCCTGTGCGCTTCATCGTTATCGTCGCCGTAAAAGAAATCCTCAAGCTCAAGCTCAACGCTATCGGGAAGTTTCAGCCCGTCACGCGAGAAGAACTTTATACCGTTATCCTGATAAGGGTTGTGTGAAGCCGATATAACGACCCCGGCGTCCGCCCTCATGCTTGAGGTTATAAACGCTATCCCCGGCGTCGGGAGCGGCCCGACCAGCATTACGTCAACACCCATAGAACATATGCCCGCAACCATCGCATTCTCAAGCATATAGCCCGAGAGGCGCGTGTCCTTACCTATAACGATCTTATGCCTGTATGGCTCTTTCTTAAAAACATACGCAATGGCACGGCCCAGCTTGAGCGCCGTCTCAGCCGTCATGGGGTCTATGTTCGCGACACCCCTTACACCATCGGTTCCGAAAAGTTTTTTACCTGAACTCATCTACGACTCCTTATATGACTAACCTAATCACTTAACTTACACTCAACAAATACCAAGACCATACTATTCAAAAAAACCTGAACTCACTTATGACTCCTTATGCAGTAACCTATAAATTCAACTTACACCCAATTAATACCAAGACCCCACTATTCAAAAAAACCTATACTCATCTATCTCTCCCTAAAGAGTAACCGCCAATTTAAACCTTAACTCCAAAAACTATCAAGACCATACTATTCAAAAACACCTGAACTCACCTACGACCCCTTATAGAACTAACCTCTCTACTTAACTTACACTCAACAGATACCAAAGTCATACTACTTAAAAAACCTGAACTCACTTATAACTCTATATAAATATATCCCTATCTTCTTCTAACCTTAATAGGTTTCTCCGGCTTCTCGCTTACCGTAATAGTAACCTTTACAGCATTCGGCGTGACCGCCTTTATGTTCTTTCCATCAATATCTATGAGGATCTCTTCTTCAATGGCCAGAGTGGCCGCGGTTATATCAATAGCTTCTGTTGAAAGCTCTTTAAGTTTCTTTAGAACTTTTTTCCTGGCCAGTATCTCCACCTCTCCCGGCTCAACCTCGATGCCGCTCACCTCATAGCCCTCTGCAACCTCTCCCGTTAAGGTTACCTTTATCGGAAGGCTTGCCTTGGCAAGTCTTTCCATCTTTATCGTAACGGTAGTGGGGCTTACATTCACGACCTTCACGCCGCGCGGCATCTTAAAGCTATCCGCCTCGATCCTGAGCACATTGCTCCCGGGCTCTATCTCACTCAGGTCAAGCACGGCACTGACCTGCGAAGGAGAAAGGTTTGTCATATAGAGCTTCGCTCCGGCAACCCTGACCTCTATGTCCTTTGGAGGCTCGCTTATCATAACCATATCCTCGGGTATGCCTTTAAGCCCAAGAGGGATAAGCATACCAAACTCGCTTTGCTGTTTTTCACCAACGACAAAAAACCATATCGCGATGGAGAAGGCCAGCGCCAAGAGCTTAAGCCCGACATTCTCGGTGAATAACCGCTTGAAGCGTCCCTCGTTACCTTCTTGTTGTAAGTTACCGTCCATAATCCCTAACCCCTGAACCTCCAGGACATAAGACCTTTCTTGCCCTCTCCTCCGGGAAGAAGCAGCCTCTTAAGTCTGCCCGGGACAGATGTCGGCTCCACACCAAGGTCGATCTTTTCTTCATTTACGATCGAGATACCGCCTGTCTTCTCCGATATAACGACTATAACAGCATCTGTTTCTTCACTGAGTCCAACGGCTGCCCTGTGTCTTGTCCCAAGCCCCCTGGCAAGCTCTTTCTCGGTCAAAGGAAGGATGCAGCCAGCCTTAAAGAGCCTCCCCTTGCTGACTATCACAGCTCCATCATGAATAGGAGAGTTGTTGTTAAATATGGTCAAGAGAAGCTCCCTTGAGATCTCCGCGTCTATAACAACACCTGTGTCGAAGTAAGCGCTCAGGTCAACAGATTTTTCCATGACTATAAGTCCGCCTGTCTTGGAGGTTGAGAGCGATATGGCACCCCTTGAGACCTCCTCCACATAACCCGTGTCGACACCTCTATCCCTACTGAAGAACGGGCGGCCGACCTGCATAAGCGCACGCCGTATATCCTGCTGAAAAACAACTATGATAACGATAACGATCGAGCCGAGGATATTGCTCAGCATCCAGTTCAGAGTGCTTAACTCAAGCCTTGCGCTGACAAAATAAACAATAACGATCACCGCCAGGCCCAAAACAACCCTCTCGGCTCTTGAGCCTTTAAGGAACTTAAGCGCCCAGTAAATGATCACCGCGACGATAATAATGTCTATGACGTTCACTGCCCAGGGTAAAATCTCATTAAACATAACGTACTATGAAACCTCCGAACCAAGCTTAGATATCCCTGCACCACCATGACCGCTCTTTATTGCGTCCGTCACAACGGAAGCCTCCTTTGCCTCACGCACGTCATGCACCCTCACTATGTCAGCCCCGTTAAGTATGCCGGCCGTAACCGTTGCAAGCGTGCCGCTAAGTCTTTCCTTATTATTACCGCCGGTAATGCTGCCGATAAAACTTTTCCTGCTCGTGCCCAGCACAACAGGACACCCTATTGAGCGGAGCTCCTTAAGTCTGTTTATAACCTCAACGTTGCCGTCGACTGATTTGCCAAAACCTATACCCGGATCTATGGCTATGGAGTTCTTATCTATCCCGGCACTTACCGCGGCATCAACCCTTTCAAGAAGATACTCATGCAGCGTTCCCATAAGGTCCTCGTAATCTGTGTCATCCTGCATCTCCTGCGGCTCGCCTCGCATATGCATGAGTATGACCGCGGCATTATACTTTGCTATGACCCCTGCCATGCGCTTGTCTTTGGTCATGGCACTAACATCGTTTATTATCTCGGCCCCCACGCGAAGAGCCTCTTCCGCCACCTCAGACTTTGTCGTATCCACTGAAACGCAAATACCTTTTTTCTTAAGCAGGGCAACAACAGGAATTACTCGCTTGAGCTCCTCCTCGGTACTCACCTTGAGTGCCCCCGGTCTTGTGCTCTCGCCGCCGACATCTATTATGTCGGCTCCATCTTCAACCATTCTGAGCGCGTGTTTGATGGCGCTTTGAGTGTCACTATAAACTCCGCCGTCAGAGAATGAATCGGGGGTAACATTAAGGATGCCCATTATCAATGTTGAGCTTCCAAGCTTCCATTTTCTTTCCCTTGCAGAGAACTCAAAACCGTCTTTTTCAAGGTTATGCAAAAGATCTTTTAACTCCGACCCAAGTTCCTTGAGTTTGTATGGCTGAGCTTTAAGTTTTTCGATGAGCCGCGCCAACTGCCTCTTTGTGCCCGAGATAATGGCATCTGTTTCTTTAACGGCACAGGATATTACACCCTTGCTTACCGCCGCCTCGGCGCCGATCGAAAGCACCTCCTGCTTTAGTATGTTAGCCTGAGCAGGAGTTAGCCCCGTGACCTTAATATTATAGTGAAGTTGTTTTGATGCCATCAAAGCTGCGCCTACCTTGTCGACACCAACTCGCCGCATCTCTTCAATGGCTCGCACTCTATTCTCGATGGATATAAGCCTTGAATTGAACCCCACTGATCAAACCTTTCTTATAAAAAAACCTGCCGGGCTTTTGACCCGGCATCTTTTAGCATACCTAAACAGGCAAGCCATCTTTTATAAACTTAAAGTACGACCACCTAATTTTTTGTGTCTTCGTTAGAAGAGCTGCCGGCAACATCCTTCACGACACTCATGGCCGCACTCGTTTTAGTGCCTTCTGTGCCACCAGAATCGGATCCTTCACCGGGCTCACTCTTTACACCTTTGGGAGGGGTTTCATCACCAAAAATGATCTTATCTATTTCTGCCGAATCAAGCACTTCCTTCTCCAAAAGCGCCGCGGCAAGACGGTGAAGAGCATCAGTGTTTTCACTAAGGATCTTCCTTGCCCTGTCATAGCTATCAGTTACTATGCGTCTCACCTCGCCATCTATCTCTATGGCCGTCTGCTCGCTAAAGTCACGCTTCTGACCCATCTCTTTACCAAGAAAAACATGCTCATCTTTTTTCCCGAACTGAAGCGGGCCTATCTTGTCACTCATGCCCCACTCGCAAACCATCTTCTTTGCAAGCTCTGTAGCCTTCTCTATGTCGTTGCCGGCGCCGGTTGTCTTATGGTTAAGTATCAACTCTTCAGCGATACGCCCTCCCATAAGTACTGAGATATTATTAAGAAGATACTGACTGCTATATGTATAACGCTCATCGATCGGGAGTTGTTGCGTAACGCCCAACGCCATACCCCTGGGGATGATAGTTACTTTATGTATCGGATCGGTTCCCGGAGTCTTTCTTGCAACAAGCGTGTGCCCCGCTTCATGATAAGCCGTGTTCTTCTTCTCCTCTTCACTGATTATCATACTCCTTCTTTCGCTTCCCATAAGGAGCTTATCCTTGGCATCATCAAAATCCTCTTTTTCTATTCTGTCCTTATCTTTCCTCGCAGCAAGCAACGCCGCTTCATTAACAAGGTTAGCGAGGTCTGCCCCAGAAAACCCGGGCGTTCCACGAGCTATCACCTCAAGGTCAACATCATCGGTCATTGGAGTCTTCTTTGCGTGCACTTTAAGTATTTCAAAACGCCCATTCAAATCAGGCTTTGGAACAACAACATTCCTGTCAAAACGACCCGGTCTCAAAAGAGCGGGATCAAGAACATCCGGCCTGTTCGTTGCGGCGATTATAATAACGCCTTCGTTACTTTCAAAACCATCCATCTCAACGAGGAGTTGGTTAAGTGTCTGCTCTCTCTCGTCATGTCCACCACCAAGTCCCGCACCTCGATGTCTACCAACAGCATCTATCTCATCAATGAAGATAAGGCACGGTGCATTCTTTTTACCCTGAAGAAATAGATCTCTTACGCGCGAAGCACCAACACCAACAAACATCTCTACAAAGTCACTACCTGATATGCTAAAGAACGGAACATCCGCCTCACCAGCAATCGCTTTAGCAAGAAGCGTCTTACCGGTTCCAGGAGCGCCGACAAGCAAAACACCTTTAGGAATACGACCTCCAAGCTTAGTAAACTTCTTAGGCGCTTTAAGAAAATCTATTATCTCACTCACTTCTTCTTTTGCTTCGCTTATTCCAGCAACATCCTTAAAAGTTACCTTCTGTTGATCTTGCGTTAAGAGTTTTGCCTTACTTTTCCCAAAACTCATTGCCTTGCCACCACCAGACTGCATCTGGCGCATAAAAAATATCCATATCGCTATAAGCAATATAAAAGGAAACCAAGCAATAAAGATCGACCCCAAACCAGGTGTATCTATCTTAGGTTCCGCTGTTATCCTAACGCCTCTTGAGCTTAACCTAGACACCAGCTCCGGATCATCAGGGGCAAAAGTTTCAAAAGTATTACCATCTGTATATCGACCTTTGATACTATTCCCTCGTATAGTTACTTCAGTTACTTGACCGCTCTCAAGTGCGCTTGAGAAAACGCTATAAGGAATTTTTATGTCCTCAGGTTGTTTTTGACTGAGTAAATTGAACATCAATATCACCGCGGCGATTATTATTAGCCACATTGCGATATTCTTATATAATTGGTTCATTTGTTTGTCCTTTCAGAGACTTAGCCCATCTTATCGTTTAATATACAATTCTGTCACAGATATGGCGGTTTTTCAATAGAAATCTTTAAAAAATCAGCGGTTACGCCGCATTTCAGCTAGGCGCCGCCTTCGGCGGCGCCCCCACATATCATCCACCAAATTTCCCTAAATATCACCCAAAATCACCCACTCGAATAAATAGACAAAATAGAATGGGTCGACGGGCCCTTCAAAGGTTAGGCTTTTTCGGTGCCATATCAATGTCAATTGCCGAATAATGGAGAAAAAAGAGAATAGATTTAGGAGATTTTGGAGAATTAGAGGAATTAGGAGCCAAAGGCCCCTTTTTAATTCATTTGACGCATAACATGTTCACGCCTTCGAAAAGGGTAACAGTAAAAGGGGTCCATGACCCCGCCCCCGAAAAGGGTAACGATAAAAGATACCTGTGGTATCAGCGTTCGCGCTGGCGGATGGTCATCCTGATGGGCACGTCCTCGAGGCCCAGCTCCTCGCGCAGGCGGTTCACCATGTACCTCAGATACGAGTCCTCCACCTGCTCGGGATAATTCGAGAATATCGTGAACCTCGGCGGCATCGTCGCCGTCTGCGTGGCATAGTAGAACTTCACCTCGTGCCCGGCGAAGACGGGATGACGGTGCGCGCGCGTTATCTTGGTCATCGCCTCGTTCAGCACCGAGGTCTTTATCTTCTTACTCGCCTGCTCCCGCAAGCCGTCTATCATGGTGAAGACCTTCTCCACCCTCTGCCCCGTGAGCGCCGATAGATACATCACCGGCGCGAAGGAGAGGAAGGGCATCTCCGAGTGCACCCTTTCCGTATAATCCTTGGCCGTGTTCGTTTCCTTCTTTTCTATGAGATCCCACTTATTAACTATCACACTCACGCATCTCGACCTATCATCGATCAGCCCGGCTATCTTCTCATCCTGCGTGCTCGGCCCCGCCTCTGCGTCTATGACCAGCAGCACCACATGCGAACGCTCGATGCACCTTATCGCGTCCATCACTGCGTATGCCTCTATCTCCTGGTTGACCTTGCTCTTTTTTCTTATGCCCGCCGTATCGATGAAGAGATACCGCTTGCCGTTATGCTCAAAGACCGTGTCTATCGAGTCCCTTGTCGTACCCGCGACATCGCTCACTATCGCTCTCTCACTGCCTATGAGCTTATTCAGCAGCGAACTCTTTCCGGCGTTCGGCCTGCCCACTATCGCCACACGTATTATATCCTCGTCGCTTATCTCTTCCACATCTTCGCCGAGAAGGTCTATCACTCTGTATAAAAGCTCTATCGTGCCGAGGCCGTGTTCCGCGGATACCGGCTCCACATCGCCCACCCCGAGTTCATAGAAATCGTTTATGTGATCCAGCTGTGCCTTGTTGTCTATCTTGTTGGCGGCGTATACAACGGGTTTTTTCACCCTTCTGAGCATATCGACTATCTCTTTATCATTCGCCGTGGGGCCCTCGCGCCCGTCCATCAGCATTATGATAACGTCGGCTTCATCAATGGCTATCCTCGCCTGCATCTTCACCTTCTCAAGTATCTCGTCCTTTGTCTTCGGCTCGAATCCTCCCGTGTCAACTAACGTAAACGTACGTCCACGCTCGGTACAATCGGCGTAGTTCACGTCTCTTGTAACCCCGGGTTCGTTCTTTGTTATGGCCTTCCGCCTGCCGATGAGCTTATTGAATAAAGCACTCTTCCCGACGTTAGGACGCCCAACTATGGCTACCAGTTTCTTCATAACTCCCTGTCATGCCGGGCTTGACCCGGTATCTCGTTTTTTACAAAATAGTAAAAGGTGTCTTTGACACCTTTTCATAGCTTTTCATTATCGCAGATTTTTTTG
>DAOVXI010000191.1 GCA_030636245.1 Deltaproteobacteria bacterium | reverse complement strand
TGTACCAGTGAGTCCCCTCATGGTCGAACTCTGTTATGTATGGAGTGTATCCTTGGTCTATAAGCAGGTTGAAGGTTTGCTGTACTTCGTTCTTGGTCTTGAAAGATGCAACGTGTATGACCCATGAGTCACCAGTTGCAGTGGGTATACCCATGAGAAGTTTAAGTGCTTCACCTGCATAGTCCTGAACGGACTTGTCTTCATCGTAAGCCGCATTCTCAAGGGGCTCTTTCGCACGCATGTCGCCGATCTTACCAAGAGCAAGTGCTGCCTCTCGCCTTGAGAAGGAGTCCATGTCTGTCGCAAGTATCTCTATGAGCGTATCTACTGCTTTCTTGTATTTAACCTCACCGAGCCGTCTTATGGCGTCTGTGCGTTCAACCCAACTTGAATCAGGATCATTGAGCATTGCTAGCTCTTTTTCAGGAACTATGTTCTGTTTCCAGTATGGTACGCCGCTTGTTGAGCTGCTTGTCGTGGTCGGCACCGTGGTGGCTACTTCTTTTACTTTTGGTTGTGGTTCAGGTGTTGGTTTAGGTGTCGCCACCGCTACTTTCTTTTTGGCAACAGGCGTTGGTGTCTTAACCTTTACCTCGGCGGTTGGCTTGGCCTGTGGTTTCACTCTTGCCTTAGGTTTTGGTGTCGGTTCTATCTTTACTTGCCCGCTGTCCGTCATCTCTTCAAAATCTATAAAGTCTATCTCCTGCATATGCTCCGATATCTGTGCTTTTAATTCTTGTATGGCTGATATAACCTGTGGGTTATCTTTATTGCTTGCTATGAGCGCTATAGGAGCAGCAAATATTAATATAGTGATGAGGCTTAGTATGGCGACAACACCTTTGGCTTTTCCGGTGACCTCGCCCGAGACCTCACCTTTGACTCTTTTTAGGTCATTGTATATGATGATAGAGAAAACTATAGCAAATGGTGTGATAAAAAGATTAAGGGCAATGTTGCTAATACCTATAGTTAAAAGAGACAACATGCCTGCCACCATACTTATGATCAAGATCAATATAAAAAATACCAGCAATCTTACAAATACTGATATGCCATGCCCTTTAACATAGTTATAACTTTTTACAAGGGCGCTCATGCCACGCACGTCTTCCTTATATAGTACAGTAAGGCACGGGAGGAGGAATACTATGGCTATAATGCCCGGTATTAATAGGAATACGCTTGCGCCTGTTACTACCAGGGTCATAAGGGTTATGATCCAGAGGTAACCCCAAATTTTCCCTTTTCCTTCTGATAAAGCCTCTTTTATCCCCGAAACTCTATCAGCTGCTATAAGGTATAGCGCCGAATAGCCCCAAGAGCCTCCAAGCAGAGCAAGGGTTATTCCAAGTAGCATGGTTGCACCAACGGAGGCTTTCAGTACTGTCGGATCACTCGCGTAAATACTTACGAGTATGACACTTAGAACGACCGCGGCTACAACCGGAACCATATACATAATGATCATTATTACGGTGGTTAT
This sequence comes from Deltaproteobacteria bacterium, assembly GCA_030636245.1. Lineage (GTDB taxonomy): Bacteria > Desulfobacterota > GWC2-55-46 > GWC2-55-46 > DRQE01 > DAOVXI01. Next base: position 1,528 of record DAOVXI010000191.1, on the reverse strand, counting down.
TGTAAGTGGTATGACCTTGCCTGCGTAGGCAGCAAAACTTGCCTTTATAAGCTCCCCTATGCCGCTAAGACTTCCTCCCGTGCCGGCACTTACGGGCTCATCCGCTGGGGCAGGGTAGTCAGGGTTCTGGGCGTAGTCGTCGGTCACAGGCGTCTCGTCATCAAAGATGTTGTTTGAGCCTATGTTGTCACTTGAGGTGGACTCATCCGAAGCTCCAGCCACGCTCTTCTCTTCGGGCGAGTTCTTCTTTTTCTTTCTTAATGAGAATGAAGGTAGTTTTATATTAGATAGGATACCCGAGAAAAGACCTTTCTTTTTCTCAGGTTCAGGGTTTCCGGTCGGATTTTCTGAAAAATCTTCGTCGCGCATATTTACCCCATGCTTAAATGGCCGAAAAAGAAGAAAATATAATGGCCAAGTTATTTTATGAAATTTATCACAAATATACAGTGATGTCACGGAGAAAATTCAAATAATTTAAGCGGATAGGATTGTTGATGCCCGGGAAAAGGATAGGCTTGGGAGGGCTTTGGGCCCGTTCATTTGAGAGCATTGCACCGTAACCTATGAAGTTTGCCATATGTTTGCCATATGAGTGAAGGAGTTATAGGATGTTGTTGACCGTGATCACTTCTTTGAAGAGCATGTATGGTGAATTTTCTGTGTCGTGAAGGGCCTTCTCGATCAGAGCTCTATTCTTGTACGAACCACTCTTAAGCAAGGATCTGTAGAATCTGTTATAGAACTCATCCGGATATACCCATGCTTCAAATATGATCTTGAAAGGTTTATTGGGCAGTTTGGTCTCAAAGGTTAATTCACGTTTCTCCATGGGCTTTAGGCGCGTGTCCATGGCCTCCTCTGTTAGTGCCAGGTTTGCGATGCGTCCTACCTGCCATATTTTTATCTTCTCTTTGCCTTCGGTAGTTTCTACGTATGCTTCAATAACGATAAGCGGGGTTATGTATGTCGGAAAATAGTGACCCGCTCCTGTGTTCTCAATTGTCAGTGATGAGGTCGCAATGCCACTAGTACTGCTCAAGGCTGATGTGATGTTAAGCGCGCTCCTTGTCATCTCCTTATCATGGATGCCGCGGAATAGGTGACGTTTGTCCGGCATATGGCAGCTTTGGCAGCTTATGTTTTTCTCAGGGTAGGGGCTTTCCTTCCACTCGTTATATGTATTTACAAGAAGTTTGCCGTTTAGCACGTACCCGTCCGGAAGCTGGTGGCAGGCGCCGCAGAAGGCAGAGTCCTTAAAGACGCTATTTGTACTGGGGCCATAGACAGAGCCGTTCCTCAGGTGACAAGCAGCGCATGTTACGCCCTCTCCCTCAATAGAGCGTATGTACTTGGGGTTCTTTTCATAGCCGTCCACGGTTGAGATGTATTGGCTTTGTTCGTTTAATGGAGCGTGACAGAAGTAGCATGCCTCGGTAAATGAAGGCTCCTGTTTATGGTCAAGTTGACCTGTAAGTCCGGGGCTTATGGCGGCGCCGTGCAGAGAAGTGCTCCAGTCGCTGTGTTT